>NZ_JASCYH010000050.1:0-12472 GCF_030011715.1 Gulosibacter sediminis
CCGGCCGCCCGCGCGCCGGCGGCCCCCGCCCCGCGCCACGGGCCGCTCGGGGGGGGGGGGGGGGCTACTGCGCGAGCTGGCGCAGGATGAAGCCCGCGGCCTGGTCGAGCATCCGTTCGCCGGTGCCGATCTTGCCCGCGGACGTGAAGATGCCGTGCGCGTGGTGCGGCAGATACACGAGCTCGACGTGCGTGCCCGTGCGGGTCAGCGCCGCGGCGTAGTCGACCGCCTCGTCGCCGAGCGGGTCGAGGCCGAGCGCCAAGATCCAGGCGGGCGGTTGTGTATCCGACTGCTCGCCGGCGCGGAGCGAAGCGAGGGGCGAGAGGCGTGGGTCGGATGCGCTACTCGGGTCCTCGAGGTAGTTCGCGGCGAACCAGCGCATCGAGTCGGCGGTGAGGGGGAAGCCCGCCGAGATGCGCTCGTAGCCCGCGGATTCCTGGCTGATGTCGAGCACCGGGTAGAGCAGCACCTGCGCGACGACCTTCGTGCCGTCGACGCGCATCGACGGCGCGTGGGCGAGCGCCGTCGCGATGCCGCCGCCGGCGCTGTCGCCGATGGTGACGATGCGCTGAGGATCCCAGCCCCGGACATCCGCCTGGTCGCGGACCCAGGCCACCGCATCCCGGCTGTCGTCGTGCCCGGCGGGGAACCGGTGCTCGGGGCCGAGGCGGTAGTCGATCGCGACGATCGGCAGGCCGGTGCGCACCGCGAGGCGGCGGCAGACGCGGTCGTGGGTTTCGAGGGAGCCGATCACCCAGCCGCCGCCGTGCGCGAAGACGATTACCGGGGTGGGCCCTTCGACGACAGGGCGGGGGTCGTAGACCCGCACCCGGAACTTGCCGAGCTCGACGTCCTCGACGCGAGCCACTGCATCCGGCGCGAGGCCGTTCGCGGCGCACGTCTTCTCGTAGTTCGCGCGCGAGTCGGCGATCGACTCGACGTCCTGAAACGACACCTCGCCCGCAGCCCGGAACGCCTCGATCAGGGGCCGCTGGTCGGCCGCAACCTGATCGAGGGGCACGCGGGCCGCATCGCTGCGGGTCATGCGGTCACCGTTTCGAGAACGCGCACCTCGCCCGCAGAGGTGATGAGGTAGTCGCTCGGGTTGAACTCGCCGGCAACGTCGCGGTACTCCTCGACGGTGCCCGACCAGTTGTTGATGACCTTGCCCTTCGAGTTCTTGTACCAGCTCGAGCAGTCGCTCGAGAACGACGAGCCGCGCATCTCCTCCTGCAGCGCGTCGTTGAACTCGTCGAGGCGCTCGCGGCGCACGTCGATGGCAACGCGGTCGATGCCGTCGAGCTTGCGGAGGGCGTCGATGACGTAGTCCTGCTGGATCTCGAGCATCGTCACGACCGAGTTGTGGTTGAGGTTCGTGTTCGGGCCGTACATGAGGAACATGTTCGGGAACTTGTCGACGGCGATGCCGACGTAGGCCTCGGCATCCTCGTCACCCCAACGCTCGGCGAGCGTCGCGCCGTCGCGGCCGCGGATCTCGAGGTCGCCTTGGAAGTTCTGCGAGTAGAAGCCGGTGCCGTAGATGATGATGTCGGCCACATGCTCGACGCCGTCGGCGGTGACGATGCCCTTCTCGGTGAAGTGGTTGATGCCCTCGGTCACGAGCGACACGTTGTCGCGCAGGAACGTCGGGTAGTACGCCGACGTGCGCAGGATGCGCTTGCAGCCGAACTCGTAGGTTGGCGTCAGCTTTTCGCGCAGCTCGGGGTCGGTGATGACCGAGGCGAGGTAGTCAAGGGCCTCCTGCGCGCCCTCGTGCTGGCCGTCGGTGCCGACGCGGGTGCGCTCGAAGCCGGCCTCGCGCATCTCGTGGATCGCGCGGCGCGACTCCTCGAACGTCTCGGGGTGCTGCTCGAAGGTGTCGAGCTGCTCGGGCGTGAACTCGATCTGCTGACGGGGGAGGATGTAGTTCGCCGAGCGCTGGAACACCTCGAGGTGGCCGGCCTCCTTCGCGACCTCGGGCACGTACTGCACCGCCGACGCCGCCGCGCCGACCGAGATCACGCGCTTGCCGCGGAAGTCGAGGTCGTGGCGCCACTGCGACGAGTGGAACTGCACGCCCTGGAACTCCTCCTGCCCCTCCCACTTGGGGGTCTTCGGCGAGTTGAGCTGGCCCCACGCCGGGATGAAGAAGTCGGCGGTGAACTCGCGGCCGTCGCGCAGCGTGAGGTGCCAGTGCGCCGCATCCTCAACCCACTCGGCCTTGACGACCTCGGCGTTGTAGAAGAGGTGCTCCTCGAGGCCGAACGCGTCGCGCAGCTGCTGCTGGTAGCCGAGCATCTCGCCCTGGCCAGCGAACATCTTCGTCACGCGGGTGAAGGGGAAGTACGTGTAGTTGTACACGTGCGCCTGGGTGTCGCAGGCCGCGCCCGGGTAGGTGTTGTCGCGCCAAACGCCGCCGACGCCGTCGGCCCGCTCGAAGATGGCGAAGTCGTCGTAGCCGTTGCGCTTGAGCTGCGCGGCCATGCCGAGCCCGCCAAAACCCGACCCCAAAATCGCAATGCGGAAGTGTTGAGTGGTCACTTTTCGTTCCTTTCGGATGCGGGGCACGGCCAAGCGGGCGGGCCCCAGAAGCTGTGTGGGTTAGTTCGCGGCCGGGTCTGCCGCGGGGAAGGTGATGACCTGGCGGAGCACCGATCCGGAGCTCAGGGCATCCATCCCTTCGTTGATGTGATCGAGGTCGATCGTGGAGGAGATGAGGCGCTCGAGCGGGAGTTTGCCGTCGCGCCACAACTGAACGAACTTGGGGATGTCGCGGCTCGGCACGGCGGAGCCGAGGTACGAGCCAATGATGGTTTCGGCGCGCGAGGTGAGCTTGAGCGGCTCGATCTCGCTCTTCGCCCCCGGCGCAGGGAGGCCGACGGTGACGAGTGTGCCGCCGAAACCGATCAGATTGAAGGCGGTCTCGAAGGCGCGCGGATGCCCGACCGCCTCAATTACGACGTCGGCCGTCACGCCCTGCTCGACCGCCTCCTGCGGGGTGTAGGCCGCGGTCACGCCCCAGCTGCGCACGAGCTCGAGCTTGTCGGGGTTCGAATCGACCGCGAAGATCTTGCGCGGCTCGATCGCGAGGGCGGTGAGGAGCGCGGCCATGCCCACGCCGCCGAGGCCGACGACGGCGATCGTTTCGTCGGCGCTGAGCTTCGCCGCGTTGAGCACCGCGCCGCCACCGGTGAGCACCGCGCAGCCGAGGACGGCCGCGAGCTCGGCGGGCACGTCGCTGTCGACGGGCACGATGCTGCGGCGGTCGACGACGGCGTGGTCGGCAAAGCCAGAGGCGCCGAGGTGATGCTTCACGCGCTCGCCGGCGCGGGTGAGGTGCTCGGTGCCGCCGAGGAGCGTGCCGGCCTCGTTCGTGGCCGAGCCCGCCGAGCAGGGCAGCTTGCCGTCGGTGCGGCACTCGCGGCACTCGCCGCAGCGGGGGAGGAAGGTCAGGATGACCCGCTGGCCGACCTCGAGGTCGTCGACGCCCTCGCCGAGCTCCTCGACGATGCCCGCGGCCTCGTGGCCGAGCAGCATCGGCACGGGGCGGGGGCGGCTGCCGTTGACCACCGAGAGATCCGAGTGGCAGATGCTCGCCGCCTCGATGCGCACGAGCACCTCGCCGGCGGCGGGGCCTGTCAGCTCGACTTCGTCGATGCTGATGGGGCGGCTCTCGGCGTAGGGCGCCTCGGCGCCGAGCTCGTTGAGAACAGCTCCGCGGATGCGCAGGGCGGTCGTCGTACTCATGGGATCTCCGTTGATCTTCGGGTGGTGGATCGTCGGCCGCAGTTGATGGTCGCCGAGGCGTCCGTCGTTGGCCGTAGTACGAGAATGCCGGTACGGCGAGAACTCCTGTATGGAGAATCCTCCATATGCAGGTGTAGCAACATAGAGTTGCTACATGGCTGAGGCGGAAATCCCCACCGAAGACCACGAGGCACTCGTGAACTGGGCGCGGCGTCAACAACGGCTCACCGCATCCATTTCGGAGTTTGCGGTGGCGATCACCTCGATTCGCGACGACGGCTCGGCGCTCCAGCAGCTCGTGTCGCGCACAAGGACGCTGCTCGACGTCGACATGGCGTACATCAGCCTGAATGGCACCGACGGCAGCGGCTTCACGCACATTGTCGAGACCGACGGCGTGTTTACCGAGGAGTACCGCAACCTGCGGATGCCCCTCGGCGCGGGCGTGCTCGGTCGCGTCGCGCAGGCCGGCGGGCCGGTGCAAACGGTCAGCTACGAGGGCGACGACCTCATCGTGCACGACAGCGAGGTCGACCGCATCGTGGCGGCGGAGGGCGTCGAGGCCATTCTCGGCGCGCCGATGCGCTCGGGCGGCCGCGTCGTCGGCGCGCTCATGGCGGCGAACCGCTACTGGCACCGCTTCACCGCCGAGCAGGTGTCGCTCGCGCAGACGCTCGCGAACCTCGCGGCCGTCGCGATCGAGAACTCGACCCGGCTTGAGCAGCTCACGATGAGCGTGCAGTCGCTGCGCTCGCGCAGCGTCGAGGCTGAGCGGCAGCTGCAGATCGAGCGGCGGCTCACGAGCGCCGACGAGGCGCTCATGGACGCGATCGTCACGGGCGGCGAGCTCGCCGAACTGCGCGCCGGCATGAGCTCGGCGATCGGCCGCGACGTGAAGCTCGTCGACCTGACCGTGCGCTACGACCTCCGCGGCGACGCGGCCGAGATCGGCGACGAAGAGCGGCCGCTCTTCGTGCTCTCGGCCCGCACCGACTCGCCGATGCTGCACCAGCGCGACGACGGCACGAACGCCGTCGTCATGGCCGCCGTGCGCGAGCATGAACTCGTCGGCGGCGTCATGGTTGACGGCGAGGTGTCGGGCGGCGACGAGCTCGTGCTGCGGCGCTGCGCGAAGGTGCTCGGCGCGTTCCTCAGCGCGCGCTCGCGGGAGCGCGGCGACATCGTGCGTCGCCGCCGCGAGCTGCTCGAGCAGGTGCTCGGCCCGGGGCCCGGTGGCATCAGCGACGCCGCGACGCGACAACTCGGCGAGCTGGGCGTGCGCGCGGGCGAGCCCTTCCGCATCCTGGTCGCCGATGGCTCGGAGGCGCCGCTGCGCGACTTTGAGCACCGCCTCGAGCTCGACTTCGGCACGACGCTGCTCCACGCGACCCTCGACGGGCAGTTCGTCGCGATCATCCCCGAGGCGGCGTTCGCGACGATTCGCGAGGGGCTCGAGGGCCGCGGCGCGCGCCGCTGGGGTCGGATGCTCGTCGGCCACTCGCCCGAGCTGCACGCGTTCGACATCGTGCCGGAGGAGTTCGCGCTCGTGCTGCGCGTCATCGAGGCCGCGCGGCGCTCGGGTGACACGCGCACGGTCGTATCGCTCGCGTCCTACGGCGCGATCGGGGCGTTTCTGTCGAAGGTGACGATTGAGCCGACGCGACGCGCGATCGAGCAGTTCATCGGGCCGCTGCGCGCGTACGACGCCGAGCACGAGTCGAACCTCATCGAGACCGCCGGGGCCTACCTGGATGCTGGGCGCTCTGTCGCGCAGGCGGCTCGCGCCCTGCACGTGCACGAGAACACGATTCGGCAGCGGCTCGACCGGATCGCCGCGCTGCTCGGGCGCGACTGGTCGGTCGGGCAGCGCGGGCTCGACACACACATCATGCTCGCCGCGAATCGCCTCGTCGGAGACTAGTTGGGGCCGAATGGAGGATTCTCTATAGGAGTGCGTTGAGAAATGGAGAAACTTGTAGGGAGCTGCGTCTGAGGGATGGCAATGATCGTTGCAATGTCCGTCCCCAAGCGGAGCTGCCCGTCTCCGCCCAGGCCAACGATCAATGGAGATCAACATGACCACTCCAGTCGGCACTGCCGCCGAATCAGCATCCTCGAACAACGAACAATCACTGAAGACCTCACCGATCGGCCGCGTCGTCGCCGCCTCGATGGCCGGCACCGTCGCCGAATGGTACGAGTTCTTCATCTACGGCACCGCGGCGACGCTGGTGTTCGGCACCATGTTCTTCCCCGTCACCGGCAACCCGCTCGACGGCATCATCGCCGCATTCGCGACCTACGCGGTCGGCTTCATCGCGCGGCCGCTCGGCGGCATCGTGTTCGGCCACTTCGGTGACCGCTACGGCCGCAAGAAGCTGCTGCAGTTCTCGCTGCTGCTCGTCGGCATCTCGACGTTTCTCATGGGCTGCCTGCCCGGCTTCGACTCATGGGGTTACTTCGCGCCCGTGGCCCTCGTGCTCCTCCGCTTCCTCCAGGGTTTCGCGCTCGGCGGCGAGTGGGGCGGCGCGGTGCTGCTCATCAGCGAGCACTCGCCGAAGGATCGCCGCGGCTTCTACGCATCCTTCCCGCAGGCCGCCGCGCCGGTCGGCAACATCCTTGCGACCGTCGTGATGCTCGTGCTCTCGAGCACGCTCACCAACGAGGCGTTCATGGCGTGGGGCTGGCGCGTCGCGTTCTGGTTGTCGGCCTTCATCGTGCTCATCGGCTGGATCATCCGCCGCACCGTTGAGGATGCTCCCGTCTTCCAGGAGGCGCTGCGCAAGCAGGAGACTGAGGCAAAGAAGGCCGCCCACCTCGGTGAGGTGCTGCGCCTCTACCCGGGCACCGTCATCAAGACGATCCTCATGCGCATCGGCGAGAACTCGTCGTACTACATCATGATCGTCTTCTCGATCACGTACGCGACCACGGTCGTCGGCATGGAGCGCGGCGACATCCTCATGGCGCTGTTCGTCGCGAACGTTGTACAGGTGTTCACGCAGCTGTGGGGCGGCGCGCTCTCGGACAAGATCGGCCGCCGCAACGTGATCCTCGTCGGGTACGCCGGTCTCGTCGTTTGGCTGTTCACGTTCTTCCCGGCTCTCGACTCGGGCAACTTCTGGCTTGTGCTCGCGTCGCTCGTGTTCGGTATCGGCGTGCAGGGCATCGCCTACTCGCCCCAGGCCGCGCTGTTCTCGGAGGTCTTCCCGACCCGCATGCGCTACACCGGCGCCGGCTTCACCTACCAGGTCGCCTCGATCGTCGCCGGCTCGATCGCGCCGATGGTCGCGACGTTCCTGCTCTCGTCGACCGGCAACTGGTGGCCGATCGTGATCTACCTCGGCGTCGCCATGGTGCTCTCGATCTTCGCGCTGATTAGCCTCCGCGAGACGCGCGGCGTCGCCCTCGAGGACGTGGACCGTGAAGAAGAGCAGCACGCGCGGGCGTAACGCTCGCCGCGCATCCGGGCCCTCGGACCCTGAGCTTGTCGAAGGGTCACCCCAAACAAGGTGATGGGACGTTGCAACCGATCCGCGGGATCGATTGCAACGTCCCATCCCTTTGTCTCGCGGGTTGGGGAACGCTTCTGACTTCGGGATGCTCCAATTAGCGCATCCCGTAACGAAACGCGTTCCCCTCCGTTGCGCGAGGGTAATGTTCACTCTTTCGGCATGCCCTTATAGGGCCATGC
Organism: Gulosibacter sediminis; assembly: GCF_030011715.1. Lineage (NCBI taxonomy): Bacteria > Bacillati > Actinomycetota > Actinomycetes > Micrococcales > Microbacteriaceae > Gulosibacter > Gulosibacter sediminis. The sequence continues at coordinate 7,442 of NZ_JASCYH010000050.1, forward strand.
CGTGGTGAAAGCGCAGCCCTTGGCTGCAGGAGGGTGGTGGTCACTCTTTCGGCATGCGCTTATGAGGTCATGCCGTGGTGCAATCGCCACCCTCGACGGTTTCTGCGACAACAATTGGCGCTATCCCCATTCATTAGCGATAGAACGCTAATGAATGGGGACAGCGCTAATGAATGCAGACGCAAGGATGCGCGGCTCGCGAAGACTTCAGCCCCTCAGCGCTTCGACAAGCTCAGGGACCGGCCGGCCCCCGCTACTTCTTCTTTTTCTTGGCGTGGGGGCTGTCGTCGGGGAGGCGGTCGAGGTAGTCGAGGAGCACGCCCTCGCGCATGGCCCACGGCGACACGTCGAGCTTCTCAATGTCGAGCGCACGCATCACCGACAGCAGCACGGTGCCGCCGCCGACGATCTGGAACGCGCGATCCTGCGTGATGCCGGGCAGCGCGTGGCGCGAGTCCGACGGTAGCTGCGCGAGTCGGGGCATCCAGTCTTCGAGCTGCCAGCGGTACAAGCTCGTCATCGTGTTGCCGCCGAGGCCCTCGACCTGCGAGCCCGCGAGCCTCGCGAGCGACCGAATCGTCTTCGACGACCCGACCACCTGATCGGGCTGGCGCAGCTCGGTGAACTTGGCCACCGCATCCGGCAAAATCTCGTCGATGTGCGCCTGCAGCTTCTCGAGCTCGTCCTGCGTGGGCGGGTCGTCGGTGAGGAACGTCTTCGTCATGCGCCCCGCGCCGAGCGGCAGCGACATCGCGAACTCGGGCAGCTCGTCGCTGCCGATCGCGAGCTCGAGCGAGCCGCCACCGATGTCGATGAGCTGGATGCGCCCCGCCGCCCAGCCGAGCCAGCGGCGCGCCGCGAGGAACGTCACGCGCGCCTCGTCGGCGCCCGACATCACCTGCAGGTCGATGCCGCACTCCTTACGGATGCGCTTGAGCAGCTTCGGCCCGTTCGTCGCCTCGCGTAGTGCGCTCGTCGCCATCGGTAGCAGCTCGTCGAGGTTCGCGGCGGCGATGTGCTCGGCTGCGGCCCGCATCGTCTCCATGATGCGCTCGATGCCGTCGTCGGAGATCGAGCCGTCGGGCTCGAGGTACTTCATCAGCCGCAGCACCGCCTTCGTCGAGGTCTTGTGCACGGGTCGGGCACCAGGATGCGCATCGACCACCAGCAGGTGAACTGTGTTGGAACCGACATCGAGTACGCCCAGTCGCATTCCCACAGTGTACGGCGCCCGCCGCGCGGGCCCGGCGCCCGAACTACCATGGATGGATGCAGAACTTGGTGGTGCGTCAGGCGCGCACGGATGACGTGGTCGCGATTCGCGACGTCTTGGAACCGATGATGGTCACCAACCTCTTGCTGCGAAAGGACCTCGTGGTGCTGTACGAGGCCGTGCAGGAATTCCTGGTCGCTGAACTTGACGGCAAGATCGTCGGCTGCGGCGCCCTGCACGTGCTGTGGCGCGACCTGGGGGAGGTGCGCTCGATCGCCACCACTCCCGAGGTGCGCGGCATGGGCGTTGGTCACACGATGCTTGAGGGGTTGATTGAGCGCGCGCACGTGCTCGGGCTGTCGCGCCTGTTCTGCCTCACGTTTGAGACGAAGTTCTTCGGGCGCCACGGTTTCGAGGCCGTCGGCGAGCACGTCGTTGACCACGACGTCTATAAGGAGATCCTTCACTCGCCCGATGCCGGGACCGCCGAGTTCCTCGACCTGCCCTGGGTCAAGCCGAACACGCTCGGCAACACCCGGATGCTGCTGGAGATGGCGAAGGCATAGGTCGTTTCGCGCTGACTCGGTTTGCGGGCAGGGAACGGGCGGCGAGGATGCGTGGGGTCGGCTTGGGCGTGCGGCAGCCGGATGCTGCGGTCTAGTGTCCTCGATATCCCATTTTTCGCGCGAAAAGTGGGAAGTCGGGGACACTTTGCGGCGCTGGGCCGAGAGCCGTCGCGCGCGACCACGCGCCCGCCGTCACCTGCACGACATCTGTAGTTCAGCATCCGGCTACCCAGGCCGTTACCGATTCGTTGCCGCGGGCCCATACGCTCTCGATCAGTTTCGTCGTTCTACTGTGAGGAATCTGTTCGTGCGCATCTCAATCAAGCAGCTCGGTGCTGCGGCGCTCGCGGTCGTGCTGGGAGCGGGCGCCGTCGCCTCGCTCGGCCAGCCCGACCCGGCATCCGCCGCGGCCGACGGCTCAACCGTCGTCATCAACGAGGTTTACGGCGGTGGCGGCAACAGCGGCGCCCCCTACAGCCGCGACTTCGTTGAGCTCTACAACCCCACCAACGCTGCAATCGACCTCGGCGGCTACCAGGTCGTGCGCTACTCGGGTTCGGGCAACCCACAGAGCTCCGACATCGTCACGATCCCTGCGGGCACGACCATCGAGCCGGGCGCCACGCTCGTCGTCGGCGGGGCTTACGGCAGCAACACTTCGGCCGCCGACGTCCCCGTCGATGTCGAAGGCAACTTCGGGCTCGGCGCCACGAGCGCGGCCATGAACCTCACCGACGCGTCAGGCACCATCGTCGACCTCGTCGGCTTCGGCACGGTCGGCGGCAACGCCTTCGAGACTGCCGCCGCACCCGCCCTGAGCAACTCGACGTCGGCCCAGCGCATCCCCGACGGCGTCGACACCGACGACAACAGCGCCGACTTCGAGGCCGCTGACCCGACCCCGGGCGCCCTCAACGCGAGCGACGAGACCCCCGAGCCCACCGACCCCGTCGAGCCCATCGACCCGACCGAGCCCACCGACCCGGCCGAGTGCGACGTCGCGATTTCGGAGATCCAGGGCACCGGCGCAGCCACCCCGCTGCCGACCGACCAGGCCGTCACCACCTGCGGTGTCGTGACCGCCTCGTACACCACCGGCGGCCTCAACGGCTTCTACCTGCAGACCCCGACGACGGATGCTGCGGGCCAGCCGGTCGAGCAGGCCCCCGACGCCTCGAACGGCATCTTCGTCTACACGAACAGCGCGCCGACCGTCGCGATCGGCGACTCGGTGCAGGTCACGGGTACTCCGAACGAGTACTACGGCCTCACGCAGCTCGTGCAGCCGAGCATCACCGCGGTCGACGCGCTCGGCACCGTTGAGCCGCTCGAGCTCGCCGCGTGGCCGACCACCGACGACGAGCGCGAGCTCTACGAGGGCATGCTCGTCGCGCCGCAGGGCACCTACACGGTGACCGACAACTACTCGCTCAACAGCTACGGCGAGATCGGCCTCGCGTTCGGCGACGGTCCGCTCGTCAACGCGACCGAGGTCGGCGCCCCCGGCTCGGCCGAGGCGCAGGCGCAGGTTGACGAGAACACGGCCCGCGCCGTGCTGCTTGACGACGGCGCGAGCTGGAACTACCAGAGCAACGCCACCGCGAAGAACTCGCCGCTGCCCTACCTCAGCCTGCAGACGCCGGTCACGGTCGGCGCCACCGCGAGCTTCGAGCAGCCGATGATCGTCTCGTACGGCTTCGACATGTGGCGCTTCCAGCCGCAGCAGCAGGTCGTCGGCGCCGACAACGCGCCGGTGAGCTTCAGCGAGGTGCGTGAGGATGCGCCGGTCGACTTCTCGGGTTCGGACTACTCGGTCGCCTCGTTCAACGTGCTCAACTACTTCACGACGCTCGGCACCGACGAGGCTGGCTGTGCCTACTACACCGACCGCGAGGGCAACCCGACGACGGCGAACGACTGCACCGTCCGCGGCGCCTACGACACCGAAAACTTCGAGCGCCAGCAGGTGAAGATCGTGAACGCGATCAACGCGCTCGACGCATCCGTCATCGCCCTCGAGGAGATCGAGGACTCGAGCGACTTCGGTCAGGACCGCGACGCGGCCCTCGCCAACCTCGTCGGCGAGCTCAACGCCGCCGCCGGCAGCGACAAGTGGTCGTATGTGGCCTCGCCCGACACGGTGCCCGCGAACGGTGACGACGTCATCCGCACCGCGTTCATCTACCAGGATGCTGAGGTCAGCTACGTCGATGGCTCGACCGAGATTCTCGACGACAGCGCGTTCGTGAACGCTCGCGCGCCGCTCGCCGCGACCTTCGCCCCCGTTGCGAACGAGGACGAGCACTTCGTCGTCATCGCGAACCACTTCAAGTCGAAGGGCGGCTCGGGCGAGGGTGACAACGCGAACAACGATGACGGCAACCCCGCCTCGGCGACCGGTGGCTGGAACGGCGACCGCGTGCGCCAGGCTCAGGCGCTGCTCGAGTTCGCGGATGCGCAGCAGGCCGAGCAGTCGACCGACCTCCTCTTCATCACGGGTGACCTCAACTCGTACTCGATGGAGGCGCCGGTGACGACGCTGACCGACGCGGGCTACGTGCCCGTCGCATCCGATGGCTCGGAGTACAGCTACCTCTACACCTCGGAGCTCGCCAGCGGCGGCGAGATCGGTACGGTCGGCTCGCTTGACCACATCCTGCTCTCGCCGGCCGCGGCCGAGCAGATGAACGGTTCGGACATCTGGACGATCAACGGCTATGAGCCGATCGCCCTCGAGTACAGCCGCTTCAACGCGAACGTCACGAACTTCTACGACGAGAGCCCGTACCGCGCATCCGACCACAACCCGATCATTGTCGGCATGTCGACGATGGCGGAGGAGGAGCCGGAGGAGCCAGCCGCGCCGGAATGGGACAAGGCGACCGTCTACACCGAGGGTGAGGTCGTGAGCTACGGCGGTTCGACCTGGGAGGCCACCTGGTGGACCCGCGGCGAGACGCCCGGCAAGTCCGCCTACGGCGCGTGGCAGGAGATCGCGATCGACGCCGCGGGCAACACGCTGTGGACGCCGTCGCGCATCTACGACAAGGGCGACACCGTCGTGTTCGAGGGCAAGATGTACACGGCGAAGTGGTGGACCCGCAACCAGAAGCCGGGCGACCAGTGGGGCCCCTGGCAGCCACAGGGCTAGGGTGACCCGCGCATCCTAGGCCGGTCGGGGGGGGGGGGGGGGGGGGGGGGGGCGCGGCCGCCGGCGGGGGGGGCCCGGGGCGGGGGGGGCGGGGGGCCCCC
>NZ_JASCYH010000051.1:0-11481 GCF_030011715.1 Gulosibacter sediminis
TTTTTTGTAGTTTCCAGGCACTGGAAACTACAAAAAACGACCACTCAACCGCAGTGGAACGGCGACGCGAAGGGGCCGGGTGGGGGAGAATTGGCGGGTCTGGTTTGAGGATGGGGAGCGCATGTTTAGTTGGAAGCTGCACGGAAATGGCCGCACGGTAAAGCCGGGCGAGGTGGTGGCGCCGGATGAGCGGCTCGCGTGGCCAGTCACGATCGGCATCGGCGCGCAGCACGTCATCGCGATGTTTGGCGCGACGTTCCTCGTGCCGTTGCTCACCGGCTTCCCGCCCTCGACGACGCTGCTGTTCTCGGGCATCGGCACGCTGCTGTTCCTGCTCATCACGCAGAACAAGGTGCCGAGCTACCTCGGCTCGAGCTTCGCGTTCATCTCGCCGATCATGGCCGCGACCGCCTCGAACAACATGGCCGTCGCCCTCGGCGGTGTGCTCGTCACCGGCGTTGCCCTCGCACTCATCGGCCTGCTCGTGCAGGTCGTCGGCACCCGCTGGATCACCGTGCTCATGCCGCCGGTGGTCATGGGCTCGATCGTCGCGCTCATCGGCTTCAACCTCGCGCCGACCGCCTACGACAACTTCGAGCAGTCGGCCCCGACCGCGGTCGCGACCCTGTTCGCGGTGGTGCTCTGCACCGCGCTGTTTCGCGGCATCCTCGGCCGCGTCTCGGTTCTCCTTGGCGTCATCGTCGGCTACGTGTTCGCGATCTTCCGCGGCGAAGTGAACTTCGACCGCGTCGCCGATGCGGCCTGGATCGGCCTGCCCGAGTTCCACACCCCCGAGTTCAACCTCGCGGTGCTGCCGATGTTCCTGCCGGTGATCCTCGTGCTCATCGCCGAAAACGTCGGCCACGTCACCTCGGTCGGCCAGATGACCGGCCGCAAGCTCGACCACATGGTCGGCCGCACCCTCGCCTCCGACGGCGTCGCGACCGCGCTGTCGGCGACATTCGGCGGCTCGCCGACGACCACCTACGGCGAGAACATCGGCGTCATGAGCGCGACCCGTGTCTACTCGACCGCCGCCTACTGGGTCGCCGGCATCGCCGCGATCCTGCTCGCGATGAGCCCGAAGGTCGGCGAGGTCATCTTCTCTATTCCGCCCGGCGTGCTCGGCGGCGTCACGTTCGTGCTCTACGGCCTCATCGGCATCGTCGGCATTCGCATGTGGGTCGACTCGAAGGTCGACTTCGCGAAGCCGAAGAACCAGATGACCGCGGGCGTCGCGCTCGTCGTCGGCATCGCGAACGTCACCTGGGACTTCGGCGGCGTCATCTTCAACGGCATCGCCCTCGGCACGCTTGCGGCGCTCATCATCTACCACCTGATGAACCAGATCGGCCGCGTCACCGGCACCGACCCGCGCGAAACCACGACGTCGTCGGTGCCGGTGCAGGATGCGGCGGGCGGCTAGAGCCGCGGGGTGCCGCCGGGCTCGGTGCGGCGCGGCCGGATCGCCTCGAACGCCGCGCCATAGCCGAGCAGCGCCGAGTCGTCGTAGGCGCGACCTGCGAAGGTGAGCCCCACGGGCATCCCGATGTCGGCCATCGTGCCCATCGGTACGGTGACGGTCGGGATGCCGAGGTGGCGCGGCACGAGGTTGCCGTTCGCAACCCACACGCCATTGCGCCAGCCGAGCTCGGCCGAGGCCGGGTTCACATCCATGTCGGCCGGCCCGATGTCGGCGACGGCGGGGAAGACCACGGCGTCGAGGCCGAGCGCCTGCAACCAGTTCTCGAGGTCGATGCGGCGCGTCGCCTCGAGGCCCATGAGCCCCTCGCCGATGGTCGGAATGTCCTCGAGCGCCGGGATGCCGTGCTCGCGCGCGAACCAGACGTAGCGGCGGATGTCGAAGTCGAGCGAGCCATACTGGTCGGGCAGCGCGCCGGCCGGCTGAGGGAAGATGAGCTCCTCGTCGACGTCGGCGAGGCGGTTGAGTCGCGGGTCGCCGTTCGCGTCGAGAAAGTCGTGCCACGACCAGAGCGACAGCTCGAGAATCTCGTGGTCGAGGTAGCCCTCGGGCAGCAGGCCGCGGGTGCCGATGGTCGGGGTGCCGGGGCGGTCGCCCTCGTAGTTGCTCACGGCGGGGAAGTCGACCTCGACGACCTCGGCGCCGGCCGCCTCGAGGTCGGCACGGGCGGCACGCCAGAGCTCCATGATCGACTCGCGGGTATCGATGCGCGTGCCGGTCGGCCCGCCGAAGCGGGGCTGTTCGCCGGTACCGGCCGCCTCGTCGGCGTTGATGTACATGCGCGGCACGCCGAAGCGCTTACCCTGCAGCGATGCCGATTCGGCGAGCGCCGGGTACGACGCCGGCCGTACCTCGGAGGCGGCGGGGATCGTCACCCAGGGCTGCACGCGCCAGAAGTCGCCGCGCGCCTCGGCGTCGTCGGCGACGACGGCGTCGAGCACCTCGAGCAGGTCGGCCATGCTGCGGGCGTGCGGCACCGCCACATCCATCGTCGGCACGAGCGGCCAGTTGCCGCGCATCGAGATGACGCCGCGCGAGGGCGTGTAGGCGCAGAGCGCGTTGTTCGAGGCGGGCGCACGGCCCGACGACCACGACTCCTCGGCAAGGCCGAACGCGGCGAACGACGCGGCGGTCGCCGTGCCCGAGCCGTTCGACGACCCCGAGCCGAATGCCGAGGTGAGCCACTCGCGCTGGTACGGGCTTTCGGCGCGGCCGTAGACGCCCCGCTGCATCCCGCCGTTCGCCATCGGTGGCATGTTCGTCAACCCGAGCAGCACGGCGCCGCCGGCGCGCAGCCGCTCGATCGTGAACGCGTCGCGCTGCGCGACGAGGTCTTTGAACGCGGGGGAGCCGGCGGCGACGGTGAGGCCGCGCGCCATGTAGCTGTCCTTCGCGGTGTACGGGATGCCGTCGAGCGGCCCGAGGGTCTCGCTGCGGACGCGGCGCTCGTCGGATGCGCGGGCCTCGGCGAGCGCGTCGGGGTTGCGCACGACGATCGCGTTGAGCGCGCCGTCGTAGGCGTCGATGCGGGCCAGATAGGTCTCGACGAGCTCGACCGCGGTGGCCTGGCCCGTTTCGAGGGCCTCGCGAAGTTCAGCGATGCTCGCTTCGACGACGTCGACTGGGCGTTGGGTCACGGCGACCTCCTTGTGTCCGGCTGCAACGGCGCCAGCTTAATCGATTTAGTACCCGAAGTGTAGGCCCGGCCCACCTACGCTGGTCGCATGACAATGATGCACGGGCGAGGCACCGGTCGGAACATTCCTGACGAGTCGGTGATGCGCGAGCAGAACAGCTCCTCGCCCGAGGTGCCGCACCTCTGGCGCCGCATCGGCACCCTCTTCGTGCCGTACCGCGCGCCGCTCGCCGTCGCGCTCATCCTCGTGCTCATCACCGCGGCCCTCGGCGTCGCGCCCGCGCTGCTCACGCAGCAGGCGTTCGACCGCGGCCTGTTCCCCGTCGCGGGTGGCGGCCCCGACCTCGTCGCCCTCTGGTGGATCGTCGGCGCGATGGTCGCCGTGCTCATCGTGAGCGCCGGCATCTCGGTGTGGCAGACCTGGCTCACCGCGAAGGTCGGCAACTCGGTCACGGCCGATCTGCGCATGCGCCTGTTCGAGAAGCTCCAGTCGATGGAGCTCGCGTTCTTCGCCCGCACGAAGACGGGCGAGGTGCAGTCGCGCCTGCAGAACGACGTCGGCGGCGTCGCGAACGTGCTGCAGAACACCTTCACCTCGATCGTCGGCAACATCGTCACGACCATCGCCTCGATCGTCGCGATGTTCGTGCTGAGCTGGCAGCTCGCGGTGCTCTCGCTCATCATCCTGCCGCCGCTGCTCCTGCTGCAGCGCCGCGTCGGCCAGCGCCGCGCGCGCATCGCAACGAAGACGCAGCAGTCGCTCGCGAATATGACGGCGATGACGCAGGAACAGCTCTCGGTGTCGGGCGTGCTGCTCACGAAGACGCTCGGCCGCGAAGACGCCGCGACCGCCGACTACCGCGCCGCGAACGAGCACCAGGTGGGCCTGCAGATTCAGCAGGCCATGGCCGGCCAGCGCTTCTTCGCCTTCGTCAGCGTCGTCATGGCGCTCATCCCTGTCATCATTTACGTCGTCAGCGGCTACCTCATCACCGGCGGCGCGACGCTCACGGCGGGTACGATCGTCGCCTTCACGAGTGTGAACACGCAGCTGCGCCGCCCGCTGCTCGGCCTCATGCGCACCGGCCTCGACGTGCAGACCTCGAAGGCCCTGTTCGCGCGCATCTTCGAATATCTCAACCTGAAGCCGGCCATCGTCGAGCCCGAGCGGCCGCAGCCCCTGCGGCCCGAGCGCGTCGGCGACATCGAGTTCCGCGACGTCGTCTTCCGTTACCCCGACCAGCGCGACGACGAGCCGGCGACGCTGAGCGGCGTCTCGTTCTCGGCGAAGTCGGGCGAGTTCGTGGCGTTCGTCGGCGCATCCGGCGCCGGCAAGTCGACCATCGCCTACCTCTCGGCGCGGCTCTACGACGCGACGGATGGGGTGGTCGCGTTCGCGGGCACCGACGTGAAGCAGCTGCGCCGCGCCGACATCGTCGCGAACGTCGGCATGGTGAGCCAGGAGTCGTACCTCGTGCACGCGAGCATCGCCGAGAACCTCCGGCTCGCGAAACCCGACGCGTCGCTTGAGGAGCTCGAGGCCGCGTGCCGCAAGGCGAGCATCCACGAGCAGATCATGACGTTCCCCGACGCCTACGAGACGATCGTGGGGGAGCGCGGCTACCGCCTCTCGGGCGGCGAGAAGCAGCGCGTCGCGATCGCCCGCGTGCTGCTGAAAGACCCGGCGGTGCTCGTGCTCGACGAGGCGACGAGCGCCCTGGATGCGGTGAGCGAGCGGCACGTGCAGGCGGCGATTGATGAGGCGAGCCGGGGCCGCACCGTGGTGGCCATTGCGCACCGGCTCTCGACGATCCGCGAGGCCGACGTCATTCACGTGGTGAGCCACGGCGAGATCGTCGAGCGCGGCACGCACGACGAGCTGCTCGCGGTCGGCGGAGCCTACGCGACCCTGTACGCCGAGTCGGGAGAGTAGCGCATCCAAGCGACCCTCGTAAACTAGACGGGTTATGAAGGTTCTTGCAGCAATGAGCGGCGGCGTCGACTCGTCGGTCGCGGCGGCCCGCGCGGTCGACGCCGGCCACGAGGTGGTTGGCGTGCACCTCGCGCTTTCGCGCGCGGGCGGCACCCTGCGACAGGGCTCGCGCGGCTGTTGCACGATCGAAGACGCGATGGATGCGCGGCGCGTGTCGGACGCCCTCGGTATCCCCTTCTATGTGTGGGACTTCTCGGAGCGCTTCAAGCTCGACGTGGTCGACGACTTCATTGCCGAGTACGCCCAGGGCCGCACCCCGAACCCGTGCCTGCGCTGCAACGAGAAGATCAAGTTCGCGGCGCTGCTCGACAAGGCGCTCGATCTCGGCTTCGACGCGGTCGTCACCGGCCACTATGCCGAGGTCGTCGACCGCGAGGACGGCCAGCGAGAGCTGCACCGCTCGTCGGAGGAGGCGAAGGACCAGTCGTACGTGCTCGGAGTCCTCACCGCCGAGCAGCTCGAGCACTGCTGGTTCCCGCTCGGCGCGACGCCGTCGAAGGAGCTCATTCGCGAGGAGGCGCGCGAGCGAGGCTTCGTCACGGCGAATAAGCCCGACAGCTACGACATCTGCTTCATTCCCGACGGCGACACGCGCTCGTGGCTTGGCGAGCACATCCCTCTGCGCCCAGGCGCGATCGTCGACCGCTCGGGCGAGGTGCTCGGTGAACACCAGGGTGCGAGCTCGTACACGGTCGGCCAGCGCAAGGGCCTCAACCTCTCGCGCCCGGCCGCCGACGGCCGCCCCCGCTTCGTGCTCGGCACCGACCCCCAGACGAACACCGTCACGGTCGGCCCGAAGGAGGCGCTCGCGGTGGGCGAGATCGCCGGCCAGCGCTTCAGCTGGGCAGGCGCCGCCCCCGACATCACCGAGTTTCGCTGCGACGTGCAGATTCGCGCGCACGCCGACCCGCAGCCCGGCACCTGCCGCATCCGTCGCGCCGCGCGCTCGACGCGGCCCGACGCGACCGAGCCCGGCGTCGAGATCTCGGTGCGGGTCGACACCCCGCTCGTCGGCGTCGCGACCGGCCAGTCCGCCGTGATCTACGTCGGCAGCCGCGTGCTCGGCCAGTTCACCATCGACATCGCAACCTCGCAGCTCGACCTCGAGCCCGCATCCCTCGCCAAGGAGGCCAGTTGACCGGCGCAGCCGCACCCCAGCTCAAGGATGGGCAGGCGCTCGATCGCCTCAGCGAACAGGCCGAGCGCTGGGCGCGGGGCTACAAGCACATCGATGACGAGACGAAGCTGCGCGCCGACTTTGACGCGAAGTTCCGCCACGAGGCCAGCCAGCTCGCCGCGCGCTGCACGCAGCCGGCGCGGCGATTCGGCGTCAAGGACTGGATTCTCGCCGTGCTGCTCTGGCTCATTATTGCGGGCGGTGTGCTCATGGCCTCGATCTTTCTGATGCAGCCCGACGTCACCTGGTTCTGGATCTTCGTCGCGGTCGCCGTCGTCATCTTCGTGCTCGGCGTCGTGCTCGTCTACCGCGACACGACGAGCACGGCGCGAGCCGAGAAGCGCCTGCACGACAAGACCGAATGGCTCCTCGGAGCCTCCCTGCGCACCGCCGAGTCGGTCGTGCGCGAACGCCGCGCCAAGAGGAGCTAGCTATGGCCGACCGCGATCCCGCCCTGGAATTCGACGAGGCTCGCGCGGAGGCCGATCGGCTCGCCGATCAGCTCACCCAGTGGTCGGCCGCGTACTACGAGGGCGACACGCAGCTCGTCACCGACGCCGAGTACGACGCCGCGATGGCGCGCCTGCGCGAGCTCGAGGCCCAGTTCCCCGAGCTGCAGTCGCAGGACTCGCCGACGCAGGTCGTCGGCGGTGGCGCCTCCTCGCTCTTCGCCGAGGTGACGCACCGCGAGCGAATGCTCTCGCTCGACAACGTCTTCTCGGTCGAAGAGCTGCGCGCCTGGCTCGAGCGCACGGATGCGGCGGCCGGCGGCAAGGTGCGCTGGCTCACCGAGATCAAGATCGACGGCCTCGCGATCTCGCTCACGTACGAGCGGGGCAAGCTCGCCATCGCCGCGACGCGCGGCGATGGCCGCACGGGCGAGGACGTCACCGAGAACATCGCCGACATCGCGGCGATCCCGCAGCAGCTCACCGGCGAGGGCATCCCCGAGCTCGTCGAGGTGCGCGGCGAGGTGTTCTTCCGCGTCGACGACTTCCGCGCGCTCAACGCCGAACAGGCCGAGGCGGGCGAGCCGCCGTTCGCGAATCCCCGCAACGCCGCATCCGGCTCGCTGCGGCAGAAGCGCGAGGGTAAGACCGGCACGAAGCTCGACCTCATGCGCAAGCGGCTTGGCCGCCTCAGCATGTATGTGCACGGCATCGGGGCGTGGGAGCAGGGTGCGAACGCGACCCCGCGGCTCGAGAACCAGTCCGACTACTACGAGCTCTTCGCGAGCTGGGGCCTGCCGACGAGCCCGCACACGCGCGTGCTCGAGTCGGCGGATGCCGTGGCCGAGTACGTCGCGGAGTACGGCGAGCGCCGCGCCTCGATCGAGCACGAGCTCGACGGCGTCGTCGTGAAGGTCGACAACCTCGCGATGCACGACGAGCTCGGCGCGACCGCCCGGGCGCCCCGCTGGGCGATCGCTTACAAGTACCCGCCCGAAGAGGTGCACACGAAGCTGCTCGACGTGCGCGTCGGCGTCGGCCGCACGGGCCGCGTCACGCCGTACGCCGTGATGGAGCCGGTGCACGTTGCGGGCTCGACCGTCACCTTCGCGACGCTGCACAACCAGGATGTGGTGCGCGCTAAAGGTGTGCTGATCGGCGACACGGTGGTGCTGCGCAAGGCGGGCGACGTGATTCCCGAGGTGCTCGGGCCGGTGCTCGCCGAGCGGCCGGAGGATGCGCATCCCTTCGAGATGCCCGCGACGTGCCCCGAGTGCGGCACCGAACTGCGGCCGATGAAGGAGGGCGACGTCGACCTGCGCTGCCCGAACGCGCGCAGCTGCCCCGCGCAGGTGCGCGGCCGGGTCGAGCACATCGGCTCGCGCTCGGGCCTCGACATCGAGGTGCTCGGCGAGGTGACTGCCGCGGCGCTGACCCAGCCCGATGAACCCGAGACGCCGCCGCTCGTGACCGAGGCTGCGCTGTTTGACCTCACGCTCGACGAGCTCGTGCCGATCGTCGTGACGGTGCGCGACGCCGATACCGGCGAGCCGAAGGTGGATGCGGACGGCGCCTCGCGCCAGCGCACACCTTTCCGCGTTGTCAAGTCGAAGACCTACGCGCCCGAGGCCGAGGGCATGACTGCGGCCGAGCGCCGCAAGGCCGGGTTCAAGAAGGATGTGCCGGTGTACGGTGCATCGACGCAGGCGCAGAAGCTGCTCGATGAGCTCGAGAAGGCGAAGACGAAGGAGCTGTGGCGGCTGCTCGTGTCGCTGAACATTCGTCATGTGGGCCCGGTTGCGGCGCGCGCGCTCGCGGATTGGTTCGGCTCGCTCGACGCGATTCGCGCGGCCTCGGTCGAAGAGCTGTCTGCAGTGGAAGGCGTGGGCCCGATCATTGCCGAGTCCATCGCCGAGTGGCTTCAGGTCGACTGGCACCTCGAGATCGTCGACCGCTGGACCGCCGCCGGCGTGCAGTGGGCGACGCCCGGTCACCCGGGCCCGGGCGCTCGGGAGGAAGTCGAGGGGCCGCTCACCGGCCTGACGATCGTCGCGACCGGCACGCTCGAGGGCTTCACGCGCGAGGGCGCGAAGGAGGCGATCATCGCAGCCGGAGGCAAGGCGGCGGGATCGGTCTCGAAGAAGACCGACTTCGTTGCGGCGGGCCCCGGCGCGGGCTCAAAGCTTTCGAAGGCGGAGGAGCTTGGCATCCCGGTGCTCGACGCCGACGGTTTCCGCCTGCTACTCGACGGCGGCCCGGATGCGGTGGCAGGGCTTGCTGCCGACACCGACACCGACACCGACACCGACGCCGACGCCGACGCCTGACGCCGCCGCCTGCGCCGCAAGTGGCGCTGTGAGCGACGACCGGCGCCGTCAGGATCGCGCCACTCGTCGCTCCTGTCGGCACTTCGTCGCGCCAGGGTCGCTTGGTCACTCTATCGTTGGTATGGTCCGATCGGCCCATCTGTGAGTGGCCGCAGACGGGGTCCGAAACTCGCGCGAGACGGCCCGATGCGGTCGCACGCAAGCGTTCGATGAGCTTCAAGCTTCTAGAGAAAGTGGCTGATGGGGCCCATTTAGGGGTGCCTTCTGTCGAAGCTTCCAGTCAACGATACGTTGGACAACTTGTCGTGCCCGGTCGTGACATGGGCAGCCGTCGTCCTAGCTCAACTGCGTCAGGTTCTCTCACGGCTTGTCGGAAACCTGCTTGGCATGCACACATGCGCCGAATGATCGTTCTTGCCGTCCTTTCCGTCATCCTTCTCGCGGGTTGTGCGACTGGGAGTGCCGGGATCTCCGCAGGCACGAAGACTCCGGCCCCACCCTCCACCACCTCCGCGGATCTGGAGGCTGTTGTTGACGACTGCCGCCAGGCCGCCATCGATGACGTCCTATTTGGCTTCGAGGGGTCAGGTGGGAGTGGTGCTACTACGCCCGCGGAGGTGTTCGATATGAACTACGGCGTCGACAATGCCCAGGTGGAGCCCGCGGAGGGTGGCTGGGAGGTCACCTTCACTGACACCGGGAACCACGATCCGGGCGCGGTTTCGATCTTGTGCAGCTGGGTCGACGGTGACGCTACTGCGAGGACGGAATAACTACATGCCGGACTTGCCCTGCGAGAGGCCATCGCGGAACTCACCCCAGAACAGGTTGGTGGCCTTCGCAAGCGAGTTGACCGCGAGGTTTTCCTGGGCGAGCAACATCCTGGTGGAGACCGGTACACTCAAGGGCTTCACGCGCGAGTGGACGAAGGAGAGCATCATCGCTGCGGGCGGCAAAGCCCCCAACTCGGTCTCGAAGAAGACCGACTTTGTCGCGGCCGGCCGGCCGGCCTGGCTGCCGATGCCGACGACTGACGCAGTCGCCCGCACCGCAAGAGGCGCCGTGAACGACAACCGGCGCCGTCAGGATCGCGCCACTCGTCGCTGACGGCGCCACTTCGGCTGGGATGGCCCTATCGGGTGATATGGCAGGTGCGGTTCGGCTGCCAGGATCGATGGCGTCCGCAACCGTGCGGTCGAGGTCTGTCGCGGAGGTGGTGTCGTGGAGGAGCCGCAGCTTTCTTGGGCGTCGAGAGGCTGGATCGCGCTCGGCTGGGTCTGCGCGCTTGTCGTGACCGTGGCCTCGATTGTCGCGACGGCGCAACCGTTAGAAGATATGCCGATCATCTGGAGAACTTGTCAGCCGCTACTCGCCGATGAACGTGCCGCGCTCATCTGGAAGCTCGCTACCCATGTGGTCTTGCTCTGTGTAGTTGTGGTGCTGCGGTGGTCGGTGTTTGCACGGTCGCCGTGGCCGCAGCCGAAACGGCAGGTGAAAAGTCAGGTCGTCTTGATCGTGGTGATGTCGTTGGCCGTGGCCCTGCTCGCGGCGTTCTTTTATTGGTTCCTGATGGGTCTGACTTGGGGTTTGGAATGGAAGTCCTTTCGCGCGGAGCCGCTGTATCCGTCTCCGGAGGAGGTGTGTAATACGGGCTGGAGTCGGTGGCCGATCGTGAACATGTATTGGGCGACGCCGGGGCTCGCGGTGGGTATCGACGTCGTGGTGGGGTGGTTCCGGTTCAAGGCCGGGAAGCGTCAGTTAGTTCCGTGGGCAACTGTCGTATCGTTCGTGATTCAGGTTGTCGGTGCGATCTGGATGCTCCAGCGCTAGTTCCGCACCTGAACGCACCCCTCCACCCGTTTGGTCCGATCGGGCCATTCTTTGGGCCGGGGGCGTCGAGAGGGGCGGCGCCTGCACCGACGAGTTCCGGTGATCTCAAGTCTGTTGTGGCCGACTGTCGTCAGGGCGTGCCCGATGGCGTCCCCAGGCGTCCTCAACGGTATGGGCTACTCGCGCGTTTGCGTCGGGCCCGGTCGTTCGCAATGGTGTGATCGCCTGACTTGGCTGTCTATGAGATGCACCCAGGACTGTCGCCCGCAGCTCAGCGGCCGACTCACCACGCTCCCGAACCTCTGGGGCGTTCTTCGTTAGGAATAGAAACAAATGGTCTACAACAGCAAGGCATTCGGATACACCGTCGAGAAGTCGGCGCGTGGCACCGCAGGCGGCCCCTACTACGACTTCTGGTGGTGGGAGCCTGGCTTGGAACTTCGCAAGCGCATTCAGCAGTGAATCGGCCTGGGTTTCGTTCCGTTCTTGAAGCAAGGATGGAACACGATGAACCAGAAGTACTCTCCCGAGATGCGCGAGCGCGCGCTGCGGATGCTCGATGAGGCCAAGGCCTCCGGTGAGCACT
>NZ_JASCYH010000052.1:0-11389 GCF_030011715.1 Gulosibacter sediminis
GCGTCCAGCTGCGCGGCCCGACCTCGTTCGCGAGCGCTACGACACCGGTGCGGTCGCCGTTGCCTGCCGCGTCACGGTGCCGATCGCCCACTGATACGCGGGCTCGGTGCCGGAGACTTCGAAGTCGCCGACGGTGCGTGCTTTGTAAAGCCAGGGGTTGTGCGAGGCGACGGTGCGGGCATTGCGCCAGTGCCGATCGTGCGCGGCCGAGGCACGCACCCCGGATGCGCCGAGCGCGTCGAACAGGCGGGTCGCGGCCTCGGGCACGAGGCGCGACAGCGTCACCTGGGCGCGCGCCGAATCGAGCTCCGAAGCGACCACGGCGGCCTGTGCCGCCGCCACCGAGTCGTCGCCGCCAAGGCCGCCCCGCACGGCGGCTGCCGTCTGGTAAGCGTGCTCGATCGACTCGGCGACGCGCTGCACGAGCGCATCGGCCGCGAACGAGGTCGCCCCGATCTCGCCGACCGCCTGCAGAATCTGCGGGTCGTCGCGCACCCGATCGGCGTTGCCGTGGCTGTAGGTGCGCTCGCGGGCGGCGACCGCCGACGAGGCGTCGCGCAGCACCGTGCGAGCGATGCCAGCGTGTGTCGCGAGCAGCACGAGCTGGTAGAGCGCGGTCTGGTAGGCGAAGCGGTCGTCGAATGGAATCACGTCGGCGCGCTCGACCGCGGCACCGCTGTACACGATCGTGCCCGTTCCGGTGAGCTGTTGGCCGAAGCCGTCCCAGTCGTCGCTAATGGTCACCGAGTCCTGGTCCAGCGGCACGACCGCGATGTACTGCGTGCCGTCGTCGGCCTGCACCGTGGTGTCGGAGTAGTCGGCGTAGATCGAGCCGGTCGTGTAGAACTTTTCGCCGGTCACGCTCGCCGCGTCGCCGACGAAGTCGATCTTCGTGCCGAGCTGGCCGCGCTCGACCGAGCCGATTTCGCTCCACGCGTTGCCGACCACGGCACCCTCGGCGAGCCGCGCGAGCCAACGCGCTCGGAAGTCACTGTGGCGCGACACGAGTACGTCCTCGACGAAGGCGATGTGGCCCCGCCAGATCTGCGCGACGTTCGAGTCGGCGGCGGCGAGCTCGACGAGCAGCGCGGCAAGCTGGGGCACGGTGGCACCAAAGCCACCGGCCGCTTCGGGCAGCCGAACCCGCCCGAAGCCCGCTTCGGCGAGCGCGCGCACCTCGGCGACCGGCAGGGCGCGCTCGCGTTCGCGCTCGACGGCGCCGGCCGCGATGCTCGCGAACACGGGCGCGAAGTGGTCGTGCAATTGCTTGGTCGTGGTCATGGCCCCTCACTTGGTCGGTCGAGTGAACGTGCAGCCAAGTTAGGGGCGGCGGGCGGCGGACGGAAGCGAGCCGCGTCACGATGATTCACGAGGCGTCACATGTGACGCCGACGCGACATACTCCGTCAACAACGTCGCGCCGAGCGCCCGGTATGCCTCGAGCGCACGGTCAAACTTGGTCGAGCCCGCCTGAGCCGTCGACCCGAGCTATTTCGGCGGCAACGGATGCGCGCCGACCGGGTTCGGCTGCTTCGCGAACCAGACGATGAGCGCGCCCGCGACGGCGACGAGGCCGATGCCCGCGATCGCCTGCGGCGACATCGCCTGGCCGAGCAGCACGAAGCCAACGAGGCTGCTCAGCGCCGGGTCGACCGCGAAGAGCACGCCAATGATGCGCGCCGAGGTGATGCGGCCGGCGATGGTGTCAACCGAAAACGGAATCGCGACGCCGATCACCGCCGAGAACGTGAATAACCACCAGTCCGGCCCGTCGATGCGGGGCAACTGCGGCACGGCGATCGGCAGGGTCACCACCGCCGCGATCGTCACCGAGAGCGCGACACCGTCGAGCCCGCTGCTCGCCTTGCCGATGCGGTCGGCGCCAATGGTGTAGACCGCGAAGAAGAACGCGGCGCCCAGCGCGAACAGGTACCCGGCGAGGTCGAAGTAGCAGAGCGGGCCTGCCGAGATGAGGGCGACCCGGCGACGGCGACGAGCGCGCAGAGACCCTCGCGCAGCCGCCGCGAGCCGAGCAGCGCGATCGCGCACGGCTCGAGGAAGTCGAGGGTCACGGCGACGCCGAGCGGGATGCGGTCGATCGCGTTGTAGAGGCAGAGGTTCATCGCGGCCATCGCGACGCCATAGACGCAGATGCCGAGCCACTCGCGCCGGCCGCGACCGCGCAGGCGAGGCCGCACGATGACGAGCATGAGCACGGCGGCGATAAGCATACGCACCGCCGAGGTGCCGTACGTGCCGAAGTCGCCGAAGAGTCCCGACGAGATCGCGGCCGAGGTCTGAATTCCGAGCGAACCGACGAGCACGAGTCCGAGCGCCCGCAGCACCGAGGTGCGGTCGGGCCCGGCAGGAGTTCGTGGCTCGCGCGAGGGCGCCGCGGGGTTGGTCATTCCCTCAGCCTAGGGCGAGACTCGGGCCAGGTTGTCCAAGGCGCCGCGGCCGAACTTGACTCGACGAACAACGCTTCGTTCCCGCTGCAGCGCCCTTTGCCCTCAGAACGGATAGCCATGTTTCAGCAAGAAGCTGACGCCGGAGACTACCGCGAAGAGCAGAAACGTCACGGCGATCCATGGGCAGGCCCATCGGCTCGTCTGATAGGTGCCACGTCGGAGCGTTGGCAGCAACAGCATCAGGCCAGTGACCTGCACGGCCGTCAGTACGAGATATGACCAGTCCTCGAACACGAAGACGAGGGCGACAAAGTGCAGGGCAACGCATAGGCCGATCCACCAGCCATACCATCGCGTCTGTTTCTGCCGCGCGAGCACGATGCAGCCGCCGCCGATGAGCACGACCTCGGCGAGCACCACCAGGCCGAACACCCAGTAGCGGCCCTCGAGCGCGGTCGACGTCGACCAATTGCGCCATACCAAAATCCCAAATGCGATCGCGACGAGCATCGAGACCACCGAGCCTGCTCCCAACCAGCCTCGGAGCTTCGGTCTCGGGTCTTCCTGGGACCAGCCGAACCAGCCCGCAGCCATGACTGACAGCCAAGCAACCGCAAAGGCCTGATCCCGCAAGAATTCTGTCAGCATGGTGCATCCTCTCGCGGTACCGGAATTGGCTCTTGTCTACACGATATTCATGGCATGTAGCTTCCTCTTCCGACGAGGGTGCGATTTCGGCGTGCCCTCGGCACGATCCTCACCGTCACCCGTGCCGCCTCAGCGGGCGTGCTCCTCTCGTTCGTGCTGACGCTGCTCGGGCCGACGTTCAAGCTCTGCGACTGAGCGCTGCGATGAGTGAGTTCTGGCATGTGCCGACCGTGTCCGACACGAGCGCTGACTGATGGCAACTACTCTGGATCAGTCTCGTGACGCTCGCGCTCACCCTGGTCGGCGTCGTCGGCTTCCGGCGTCGCGACATCGGAAGGTAGGCATGGTTCGACCGACACTCACCGCTCCCGGCCTGCTCACGCTGGCGGTGACGCTGGCGTTGAGCGGATGCGCGGCCGACTCGGTCGCGCAGGTGCGCCAGCCTCCGGCAGACGCGGGCTTCGATTATCAGCTCGGCGGCGCGTACGACCCGCCCGAGGGCGTGACCGTCGTCGAGCGCGACCGCACGGCCGCCCCCGCCGATCTCGGCTATGACATTTGCTACGTGAACGGCTTTCAGACCCAACCCGAGGCCTCCGCGTCGTTCGCCCAAGCGCACCCCGAGTTGCTCGTGACCGCGAGTGGTGAGCCGCTCGTCGACCCCGGCTGGCCCGACGAATTCATCTACGACACGTCGACCGAGGCGAACCGCGCGGCGATCGCGGAGCTCGTGGGCGACGAGATCCTCGACTGTCAGCGCGGCGGCTACGACGCCGTCGAGTTCGACAATCTCGACTCCTATCTGCGGTCCGACGGCGCGCTCGCCGAGGCCGACAACGTCGCCCTCGCGACCAGGTACGCGCAGCTCACCCACGACGCGGGCCTCGCGGTCGCCCAGAAGAACGCCGTCGAACTCGCGAGCAAGCTGCGCGATGCCGGCTTCGATTTTGCGATCACCGAGTCGTGCGTGCAGTTCGACGAGTGCGCCGATTACGCCGAGGCGTACCCCGTGGTGCTCGACATCGAATACACCGACGAACTCGGCGAGGCCGGATTCACGGCAGCATGCGAGGCGCCCGAGCGCCCCACGACGATGATCTTGCGCGACCCGAAGCTCGTGGCGGCGGGCGACCCCGATTACGTCTTTGAGGCCTGCCCGCAGGCGTGACGTCGACGCTGGGGGAGCAGCCCCGTTAGTGCGCGCCGGGCTGCAGCGCGAGGCTGTCGCGGTAGAGGTCGATCGCGAGGGCGACGAGCGCCGGCGTGAGCGGATGCGCATCCTGCGCGCCCCAGATGAGGTGCACGCCGATCGGCGGCGCGTCACGAATCGGCCGATACGCGATGCCCTCGCGCCGATACTGCGCGGCCGTCGCCTCGGAGCTCACCCCGGTACCCTCACCGGCCGCGATCATCGCGAGCCAGTCGTCAATGCCGCCGGTGGGCAGCACGCGGGGTTTCGGCTCGCCATCCCAGAGCCCGGTGCGCGTCGTGCCCGAGACTCGGTCGACGAGCAGGGTGCGCTCGCGCAATTCATCCCACTTCACACTGCGCCGCCGGGCCCAGGGATCATCAGACGACAGCACGGCGAAGCGCCGCTCGTACCCGATGAGGGCGTGCGGCCAGGGCCCGAAGCCAACCGGGTCGCGCACGACCGCGATGTCACAAAGCCCCTCGCCAAGTCCACCGTTCGCGAGGTTGTGGTGTACGAAACGCAGCGTCGTGCCGGGATGCTCGCGCTGCCAGCGCCGCTGGAAGGTCTGGGTGCGCGCGCCGAACGACGACCACGCGTGACCCAGGAGCACGGTGTCGGCGCCGGATTCCGCCTCGCGCAGCAGCTCATCGACCGACGCGAGCGTGGCCCGGGCCCGCGTGAGGATGCGCGAGCCGGGGGTCGTGAGGCGCACCGATCGGCTGTTGCGCACGAGCAGCCGCACCCCGAGGGCTCGCTCGAGCGCGCTGACATTGCGTGACACCGCGGCCTGCGACACGTCGAGCTGATGCGCGGCGCTCGTGAAGCTGCCGGCGTCGACGACGGCCACGAAGTGCAGCAGGTGCCGCAGTTCGAGGCGGTCGGGGCCAAACACATCCATACGCTCAGCGTATCAATAGGCCGTCAATTGCATTTTGCGTAACGATGGCGCGATCGTAGCTTTGATCCATGGCCCGCAACCTGTTCGCCCAGCACCTGCCGACCGCGCCGGTTCCCGCCCCGATCGAGGGCACCGGGCGTGATCGAGCCGTCGGTGTTGGCCTCATGCTCACGGCGGCGACCTCGACCCAGTTCGGTGCGTCGTTCGGCGCGCTCGCGTTCCCCGCGATCGGCCCGGTCGGCGTGGTCGCGGTGCGCCAGTGGGTCGCGGCCATCGTGCTCGGTGCGGCGGCGCGGCCGAAGTTCTGGCGGTTCCGGGCCTCGCAGTGGCGGCCGATCCTCGTGCTCGCGTTCACGTTCATGCTCATGAACCTCTGCGTCTACGTCGCGATCGACCGCATCGGCCTCGGCCTCACCATCACCCTCGAATTCCTCGGCCCACTCGCGATTGCCCTGTTCGGCTCGAAGCGCTTGCGCACCGTGCTCTGCGGCATCGCCGCGGGCGTTGGGGTCGTCGTGCTCGTGCGGCCGGGAGCGACCGACGATTATCTCGGCGTCGCCGTCGCCCTCGTCGCTGCCGTGTGCTGGGCGGTGTACATCTTCGCGAATCGCGCCGTCGGGCAGCGACTGCCGGGCGTCGAAGGCTCGGCGACCGCCGCCGGCATCTCGGGGCTTGCCTACCTGCCGATCGGCATCTTCGTGCTCATGAACAGCGAACTGACGCTGCCGGTCGTCGTCTACGCCCTGCTCGCCGGCGTGCTCTCGTCGGGTGTGCCGTATTTCGTCGACGTCATCGCGCTGCGCCTCGTGCCCGCCCACTTCTTCGGTGTCTTCATGAGCGTGCAGCCGATCCTCGCGGCGCTCGTCGGGATGCTCATGCTCGGCGAACGCCTCGACCTCACGTCGTGGATCGCGATGCTCGTCATCGTGGCCGCGAACGCCGTGGCGGTCACGGCGACGCCACGTGTGAGCGGACCCAAGTGGGTCGACGCGAGACGCCCTCGAGGAGAAGGCAAGTCTTCGGCGACTCCAGCCGTTCACAACGTGGCCGGGAACAACGGCTAGCGCCCGGCCAGTTTCGTGGCGGGAGTGGAGGCCAGCAGCGCTCCGAGCGGCGCGTAAGTCCGCGCGAAGGCGTCCGATTTGCGCATGCTGTGGTCGCGTTCAGCCCCGTGCTGCAATAATTGAACGCCATTTACCGCTTCAACGCCGAATCCAGAATGGAGCAGTCCAGAATGACCACCTTCGCTGTTATTAACCCTGCCACGGGAGAGACTCTTGCCGAGTACCCCGACGCGACTTCGACCGAGATCGAGCAGGCGCTCGCATCGGCGCAGCAGACCTACCAGGAGTGGTCGCGCAAGACCACGGTCGCCGAGCGAGCGAAGCTCGCGGTGCGTCTTGGTGAGCTGTTCGAGGAGCGTCGCGAGGAGCTTGGCGCGATCATCAACCGCGAAATGGGCAAGCCGCTCGACCAGTCGATCGGCGAGGCCGAGTTCTCGGGCGCCATCTCGAAGGCGTTCGGCGAGAACGCCGAGAAGTGGCTCGCCGACGAAGAGCTCGAGGTGGAGGACGGCCTGCGCACGTTCTTCCGCTTCCAGGGCACCGGCGTGATCCTCGGCATCATGCCCTGGAACTATCCGTACTACCAGGTCGCCCGCTTCGCGGTGCCGAACCTCATCCTCGGCAACACCGTGATCCTCAAGCACGCGGCGCAGTGCCCCGAATCGGCGCTCGCGCTGCAGCAGCTCTTCCTTGACGCCGGGTTCCCCGAGGGTGCCTACGTTAACGTCTTCGCGACCCACGAGCAGCTCTCGGACATCATCGCCGACGACCGCATCCAGGGCGTTTCGCTCACGGGCTCGGAGCGCGCCGGCGCGATCGTTGCTGAGCAGGCGGGCAAGCACCTCAAGAAGTGCGTGCTCGAGCTCGGTGGTTCCGACGTCTTCGTCGTGCTCGAGGGCACCGCTGACATTGACCGCGCCGTGCGTCACGCTGTGGGTGGTCGCATGGAGAATACGGGTCAGGCCTGTAACGGCTCGAAGCGCATCGTTGTGCACGAGTCGGTCTTCGAGGAGTTCTCGCAGAAGTTCAAGGAGGCCATCGCGGGCCAGTCGTACGAGAACGGTGACTTTGGTCCGCTCTCGTCGTCCGGTGCAACGAGCACCCTGACCAAGCAGGTGCAGGGCGCGCTCGACCAGGGCGCCGAGCAGCTCGTCGGTGACAACACGCCCGAGGGCAACGTCTACACGCCCTCGGTGATCACGGGCATCACGCCCGAGATGGACGTCTACAGCCAGGAGCTGTTCGGACCCGTCGCGCAGCTCTACAAGTTCTCGACCGACGACGAGGCGATCAGCCTCGCGAACTCGTCGCCGTATGGGCTCGGCTCGGCGGTGTTCTGCGACGACGAGGCGCACGCCGAGGCGGTCGGCAACCAGCTCGACGTCGGCATGGTGTTTATCAACGCCACCGGCCTCGAGGGCGCCGACGTGCCCTTCGGCGGCGTGAAGAAGTCGGGCTACGGTCGTGAGCTCGGCAAGGTCGGCATGCTTGAGTTCGCGAACAAGAAGCTCTTCCGCTTCGCCGCGAAGAAGTAGCGCGCCACGGCAACGGCCCCGGAGTCCACGATGGTGGGCTCCGGGGCCGTTTTCGGTTGCTCGGCGGCGGCGCTAGTAGCGAACCGGCTCGATGCCGAACGCGCGCGCGAGGTGGTCGATGCGCTCAGCGCGCTTGAGGCGGGGCAGATCGCTGCCGTCGCGCACGATGCGCCCACGCGCGTCGAACTCGGCGATGAAGTCGCGCGCCCAGCCGACGTCGGCCGGAGGCGGGCTCAGGCACTCGTTGATGACGGGCAGCTGGTTCACGTCAAGGCAGAGCTTGCCGGTCAGCCCGAGGCTCACGGCGGTCTCGCACTGTTCACGAATCACCGGGTGGCTCTTGCTCACGGTCGGGCCATCGATCGGGCCGGTGAGGCCGGCGATCGCGCTCGCCGTCGTGAGGCGCGAGCGGGGGTACGCCATCGCGAGGTCCGAGGCCTCGGTACCCGTATCGCGGCGGTAGTCGCCCGAGCCGAACGCGAGGCGGAAGACGCCCTTCGCCTTCGCGATCGTGACGGCCGACTCGATGCCGAGCGCCGACTCGATGAGGGGAATCACGGGGGTGTTCCCGCCGAGGCGCTCGAAGGTCTCCGAGACTTCTTCGGGGTACTCGGTCTTGGCGAGCATGACGCCTTGCAGGCCCTTCACACCGGCAAGGTTGTCGACGTCGCCCGCCCAGAATTCGGTGCTGCGGGGGTTGATGCGCACCCAGGCGGAGCCGCCGCCAGCGAACCACTCGAGCACATCCTCGCGCGCCTCGTTCTTGTAATTCGGGTCGACGCCGTCCTCGAGGTCGAGGATGAGCTGGTCGGTGCGGGATGCGCGGGCCGAGTCAAACTTGTCGGTCGAGCGGGCAGAGAGAAGTAGCCACGACCGCGAGATCTCCGGAGGAACCTCGAGTTTCTGCTTCGGCGAGTTCGACATGCATTCCCTTTCGTGCGAGTGGCCCGACTCGCAAGCCTAGCCAACTTGGGGCCGCGACGGCAGAAATGCGACCGCAGCGATACACAAGCCGCATCGCCCCTTTCGCGAAGCGGAGTGGTTCGCGGCGTCGATTACGCCTTGGCCTCGTTACGGCGAACGATCTCGGCGATCCAAATCGGCGCGAACGGCGACGTGCAGTTCGGGGGAGTCGGGTAGTCCTTGAGCACCTCGAGGCGTTCGCCAATGTCGATCGCGCGGTCGCGCAGCTCGGGGTTCGCGATGCCGATCTCGGCAAGGGTCTGATTCATCGCCCACTGCAGGCGCTCGGGAGCGTCGCGCATCTCGCGCTCGATCTGGTCGAGCAGCGCCGGCTCGTCGATGCCCTCCGGGCGCTTCACGACGCGCTCGCTCGTGAGCGCCCAGCCGGCGCTCGCGACGATAGCGTCCGCGTCGGCAAACCATTCTTCGCATTGATCGCGGCCATCTTCGGGTCGCTGATGCTGTCGAATTCGCCGAGCAGCTCGGGCACGTGCTCGGTCATGGCGATCTCCTCGGGTCGGGCATGGGGCGGCCATTCCCAGCTTAGTGACGCCGGGCAGCAGAGCTCGGGGTTGACTCGACCGTAGTTACATGGTTAGTTGGCTGAGTAATGAACCACGGCGGTAGTGAACCCGCCGCCACGACCAACCGGAGGTGACATGCTCGACGAATCCAAACCGCTGTTCATTGCGGTGGCAGAACAGATCGAAGATGGCATTCTCGACGGCACCTACGCCGAAGACAGCGCCGTTCCCTCTACCAACGAACTCGCCGCATTTTTGCGCATCAACCCGGCCACCGCCGGCAAGGGGCTCAACCGCCTTGTCGACGCAGGCATCCTCACGAAGCGCCGCGGCATCGGCATGTTTGTTGCCTCCGGCGCCATCGACCGACTCCGGCGCCGTCGCCAGGACGGCTTTCGCGAGCAGTACATCCGGCCGCTGCTGCGAGAAGCTGCGCAGCTCGGCATCCGCCCCGAAGAGATCGCCACCATGATCACCGAGGAGACCACCTCATGAACGCCATCGAACTCACCAACGTCAGCAAGCATTTCCGCGACGTCCACGCGCTCGACGACGTCTCCGTCACCTTCGACGAGCACCGAATTTACGGTCTGCTCGGTCGTAACGGTGCCGGTAAGACCACCCTGATGAAGCTGCTCACGGGGCAGCAATTCGCGACTTCCGGCAGCGTGCGGGTGTTCGGCGAGAACCCCGTCGAGTCGGCGCGCGTGCTCTCTCGCACCTCGTTCATCCAAGAGAGCCAGAAATACCCCGAACAGTTCCGCGCGAGCGACCTGCTCGACATCACCGCGGGGCTTTACCCCGAGTGGGACGCCGACTTCGCGGCGCAGCTGGTCGACGACTTCCGCCTGCCCGTGAAACGGGTGATCCCGAAGCTCTCGCGCGGCCAGCTCTCGGCCGTCGGCATCATCATCGGCCTCGCCTCGCGGGCGCCGTTGACGATCTTCGACGAGCCATACCTCGGCCTCGACGTCGTGGCCCGTCGGTTGTTCTTCGACCGGCTCCTCGCCGACTTTGGCGAGCATCCCCGCACCGTGCTGCTCTCGACTCACCACATCGACGAGGTCTCGAAGCTGCTCGAGCACGTCGTGCTGCTCGACGAGGGCCGCGTGCTCGCCGACGCCTCGGTCGACGAGCTGCGCAGCGCGGCGACCGAGGTCTCGGGGCGGGCCAGCGACGTGCGCGCCTTCGCCGCCGACCGCGAGACGCTGCAGCTGCAGACACTCGGCAGCCTCGCGACGGCCGCGGTGCTCGGTGACCGCACCGAGATCGTCGCCGCGACATCCGCAGCCGGGCTCGACACCGCGCCCGTGTCGCTGCAGGACTACATCGTTCACCTCACGACCTCGGCGGCGCCAGGCGCCGTCACGGCAGGAAAGGAGTAGCCATGCGCTACAAGAGTGTCGTCAAGATGCACACCATCAACCGCATGCAGACGTACGGCTGGCCGCTCGTGATCATGCTGATCGCCATCGCCTTCATCATCGCGATCGGCCTCACTGTGCACTCGGTGTCCGACGCCGAGGGTGTCGAGGGCATGAACAATGGCATGCGCTTCAACGGCGCGATCTTCACCGTGTTCGGCCCGATCGTCATGCTCGGCTTCATCTCGATGGGGCAGTACTTCCCGCTCGCCCTCGGCCTGGGGCTAACCCGACGCGAATACGTGCTCGGCACCTCGCTCGTGTTCCTCGGCTACGCCGTCGCGTTCACCGCGATCGTGCTCATCGGCAAGAGCATCGAGCTCGCAACGGACGGCTACGGACTGCGGGTTCGGTTCTTTGACGTCGCGTACGTCGGCTTTGGCCCGCTGTGGCAGACGGCGATTCAGACCTTCCTCATCGCCATGAGCGCGATGCTCGTGGGCGCGGCGTTTATCTCGGGCTACTTCCGCTGGCGCCAGACCTTCATCTGGAGCTTCTTCATCACCGTGGCGGTAGTTGGCCTCGCCGTCGCGATCCTGTCGATGCGGTCGTTCGAGTTCGCGACGTGGTTCGGCAGCCTGTTCGCCCTCGACTGGTGGGCCTACATGACCACACTCGGGGTCGTGGCGGTGGTCGCCGGCGTGGCCTGGCTCGTTCTCGTGCGGCGTACCCAGCTGCGCTAACTCGTGCGGCTCACACTACTGGCGCCCTGGCGGGGCATGCACCCCGCCAG
>NZ_JASCYH010000053.1:0-11347 GCF_030011715.1 Gulosibacter sediminis
GTGCTTTGGTTAAAACCCCCCACCCGGGGGGGGGGGCGCTTTACAATCCCCCCCCCCACGCCCCGTTCACGTTTGGTCTACGGGTTAGAACCGCTGCGCGAGCAGAGTTGCGAGGTGCACGCCTTCCTTATCGGCAAGCTGCTCCGCCTGCGTGCGGCACGAGAACCCGTCGGCGAGGAAGACCGCGTCGTCGCTCGCCTGGCGCAGCGCCGGCAGCAGCGCGTTCTCGGCCACCGCAACCGAGACGTCGTAGTGGCCCTTCTCGAGACCGAAGTTGCCGGCGAGGCCGCAGCAACCCGCGAGCTGCGTGAGCTCGGCGCCGAGCGAGGTGAGCAGCTGGCGGTCGGGCGCGAAGCCCATCACCGAGTGCTGGTGGCAGTGTGGCTGCACGACGAGTTCGAGGCCGTCGAGGCGCGGCAGTTTGACCTCGGAGTCGGGCGTCACCGGCGAGCGGCCCATGAGCACCTCCGAGAGCGTGAACGTGTTCTCGGCGATGAGCTTCGCGCGCGGGTCGTCGGGAAACAGCTCGAGCAAGTCGCTGCGCAGCACCGCGGTGCAGCTCGGCTCGACGCCGACGATCGGCACGCCCGAGTCGACAATCGGGGCAAATTCGTCCATGAGCTGAGCCAGCCGCTTGCGGGCACCGTCGAGCTGTCCCGTCGAGATCCAGGTGAGGCCGCAACACACGGACTGTGCCGGCGTGACCACCTCGAGGCCGACGTGCTCGAGCACGCGCACGACGTCGTGATCGACGCCGGGTGCGAAGCCGTTCGAGAACGAGTCGGCCCACACGAGCACGCGATCAGTCTTGGTGCGGGCAGCGGTCACCCGCAGGGCGACGCCAGCCTTCTCGGCGCGACGACGGTCGGCCGCAAAGCTGCGGCGGGCGACCTTCGGGATGCGGCGGCGCGAGTCGACGCCGGCGACCGGCAGCAGCAGCTTGCGCAGCCAGTCCTGCCGCATCACGCCGTTGACGACCGGTGCGAACGGCACCATGAGCTTCTCCCACCGTGGCAGCTGCCCGAGCACGTAGTGGTTCATCGGGCGCAGCTTGCCCTTGTACTTGCGGTAGAGCGACTCCGACTTGTAGGCCGCTACGTCAACGCCCGCGGGGCAATCACTCGCGCAGGCCTTGCAGCTCAGGCAGAAGTCGAGCGAGTCGGCGAGCTCGTGCGAGCTGAAGCCACCCTTGATGAGGCCGCCGTTCGTGACTTCCTGGAGCACACGAGCCCGGCCGCGGGTCGAGTGCGTTTCGTCCTTCGTCGCCTGATAGCTCGGGCACATGAAGCCGCCCGCGGCCGAGTTGTCGGCGCGGCACTTGCCCATACCGACGCAGCGGTGCACGGCGCGGGTGAAGTCACCACCGTCCTCAGCCCACGAGAACCCACCGCGGATGCGCGGGGTCGGCAAAGCCTGCGGGCGCCGCAGGTCGGCGTCGAGCGCCGCGGGCTGCACGAGCACATCGGGGTTCAGCACGTTGCGGGGGTCGAACAGCGCCTTCACCTCGCCAAACGCAGCGATCGCCTCGTCGGAGTACATGAGCGGCAGCAGCTCGCTGCGGGCACGACCGTCGCCGTGCTCGCCCGATATCGAGCCGCCAAAGTCGGCGACGAGGCGTCCGGCGTCGAGCATGAAGCGGCGCATCGCGGCACCGTCGCGCTCGAGCGGGATCGACAGGCGCACGTGAATACAGCCGTCGCCGAAGTGGCCGTATGGCATGCCCTCGATGCCGTGCTGCTCGGTGAGCTTGTCGAACTCGCGCAGGTAGTCGCCGAGGCGCTCCGGCGGCACTGCAGCATCCTCAAAGCCGGGCCAGGCCTGCTCCCCCGCCGGCGTGCGGCTCGCGAGGCCCACACCGTCTTCGCGCACGCGCCAGATCGGGCGCGCCTTCGCCGGGTCGGCGATGACGTTCGACGAGATCGCCGCCGAGGCGCGGATGAGCTTGTTCGCGCGGTCGAGCGCGTCGGCCTCGTTCTCGCCGGGCATCTCGATGAGGAGCCAGCCGGCGCCCTCCGGCAGCGCCGAGACTGCCTCGGCCCCGTGGCTGCGCCGCACCGCGTCGACGAGGCGCGCATCCATGCCCTCGATCGCGCCTGGGCGCTGCTCGAGCAGGTTCGGGATGTCGTCGGCGGCCGCGTACATTGACGAGTAGCCGAGCGCGATGGTCACCGGCGCCGACGGCACATCGACGAGGCGCACGGTGGTGCCAAGCGTGACGCCGAGCGTGCCCTCGGAGCCGACGAGGAACTGCGCGAGGTTGTGCCCGCGTTCAGGCAGTAGTGCCTCGAGCGCGTAACCCGACACCTGGCGGCCGAAGCGGCCGAACTCGGTGCGGATCAGCGCGAGGTGACGCGTCGTGAGCTCCTGCAGGCCCGGCACGACACTGAGGTCGTCGGCCGCGGTGAAGCGGCGTCCCTGGCCATCGACGACGTCGAGGTTGATGACGTTATCGGCGGTGCGGCCGAAGCGCAGCGAGTGCGAGCCGCAGGCGTTGTTGCCGATCATGCCGCCGACGGTGCAGCGCGTCCAGGTCGAGGGGTCGGGCCCGAAGCGCAGGCCGTGCGGCTTCGCGGCGTCCTGCAGCTGAGCGACGATGACGCCCGGGTCGATGCGCGCGATCTTCTCGACGGGGTCGATCTCGTGAATGCGGTTGAAGTAGCGCGAGGTGTCGACGACGATGCCGGGGCCTATCGCGTTGCCGGCGATGGAGGTGCCCGCGCCGCGCAGGTGCAGCGGCGTGCTCGTGGCGCGCGACACGTCGGCGATCGCGACGAGGTCGTCGGCCGACCGCGGGAAGGTGACGACCTTCGGCACGATGCGGTAGTTCGAGGCGTCGGTCGAATACTCGCCGCGACGCAGCGTCGACGAGTCGACATCGCCCTCAATCGCGTCGCGCAACATGCCCGCCAGTTCACGGGCTTCGTCGTGCTGAGTGCTCGTCAGGGTGTCGCCGACCGTCACGTGGAACCTTTCTTCCGCACCGCCACCGCGGCCTGGGGACGCCGCGCAGAAAGCTTGTCTTCGATCGTACCGGCTTCCACGCAGCCGACTTTCGGATGCGATTTTTACACTGACGCTGCGGGCGCCGGAGCCCGCGCGCAACCGCTCGTGCGCCACCCGAGCACACCCGACCACCAGGAGCGAGCATGACCACGAACGAGTCCCAGCAAACCCCCGACGACGACGCCCTGAGCGCCGCTCTCGCGCACTCCGATCAAGTCCGTAACGAGCACCACAGCGGCGGGCAGCTGGATGCGCCTGCCGCGGGCACGACGAACGCCGACGACTCGGCAGCCGAAGCGGCCACAACCGCCGAACGCCGCGACGCCCCAGCCGAGGAGTGGAGCACGGGCCGCCCCGTCCACTTCGAGATTCACGCCGCCGACCCGAAGCGCGCCGCCGAGTTTTACTCGGCCGCGTTCGGATGGAAACTTGAGGACTGGAGCGAGTACGCCGGCATGCCCTACTTCGGTGCCACGACCGGCGTCGGCAACGGCATCGACGGCGCGATCATGCAGCGCGAGGGTGAGAACCCGCCCGCGGGCGGCCCCGTCGCCGGCGCCGTGATCACGATCGGCGTCGCCGACTTCGACGCGGCCGCCAATTCGATCCAGGCGGCAGGGGGCACCGTGGCACTGCCGAAGTACGCGCTGCCCGGCATGGCGTGGCAGGGCTACTTTGTCGACACCGAGAACAACGTCTTCGGCATCCACCAGGCTGACCCGAACGCCGACTAACCGCGCGGGGCCGCCCGGAGCGGGCGCTTAGGGTTCGTCGCGGTTGCGGCGGTTGCGGAGAAGAATGAGCGCCGTGCCCAGCACGAGGAGAGCAGCAACCACGCCCGCGGCGATCCCGAAGCCGCTCGCGCCGGTGACGGCGAGGGGCATGGCGGCGATCGGCGTGATGTCGGCCGCGTGGGCGACGCTCACGCCGGTAAGAATGAGGACGAGGCTCAGCATTGACGTCAGGACGCCGAAAACGACGTTCTTGATCTTGTGCATGGCATCTCCTCCCCGAGAAGCCGGCGGCAGCGCCGGGCCTTACCCACAACCCTAGGCGCAATCGGCAGCGAATTGTCGCGCTGACCCGAGATATTGACCAGCGTTACGCCGACGGCGTAGCCACGGTCGTGACCCCCGCGAGGTCGGTCACCTCGAGCGTGATGTCGGCGGGCTCAACGCCGTCAGGAACCGCGAGTTCGGTCGTGAGCCGGCCCCGAGCATCCCGCCACGCGCTCGCGAGGCGCAGGTCGCGATACCGCAGCGCCCAACCACCGACGCCGGCAAGGCCGTCGGCGCCGACGCGCGCCACCGCATCCGTCGGCCCGTTGCGAGCCGCGCGAAACGCCCCGAGCGCCGTGCCTTCGAAGGCCTCGAGGCGCACCGTCGCGCCAGCAAGGTTGGCGCGGATGCTCGCGTCGCCCCAGGATTCGCGGCCGACGAGATACGCGTGGCCGGCCCCGTCGAGCCGCGCCTGCGTCGTCGCGACCGCCTGCGCGTTGCTGTCGACGCTCACCCACGCTCGCCCGAGGCCCGCCGCCGCGAGCGCGGTCGTGCCCGAGCCGCCGAACGCGTCGACAACGAGGTCACCGCCGTCGGTGGTCCATCGCAGCAGCACCTCGAGCAGGCCGAGCGGCTTCTGTGTGGCATAGCCGGTGCGTTCGGCCGAGACGTTGAGCACGGGCCGGACGCTGACCGAATGCACGCCACCCTCACTCACAAGGTTGAAGGCGCCCTCTAGCACGTCGCGCAGCAGCGTGTCGACGTAGTGGCGACCCTCGTCGTCGATCTTGCTGCCGATGAACGGCCGCGCGAGGTATTGCCGCTCGGTGAGCGGACGAATGCGAAACGCGTCGCTGCGGCGGTAGAGCAGCAGATCGTCGTGTTTGCGCGGCACCGAGCGGGTGCGCGACGCACCGCCCGCGCGGTAGCTCCAAACGAGTGCGTTGACAAAGTTGTCGGCCCCAAACACCTCGTCGAGCACGACCCGCACCCAGTGCGACGCATGCCAGTCGACGTGCACGCACACCGCGCCGTCGGTGGCGAGCAGTTCGCGCACGAGCACGAGTCGCGCGGCGAGCACCCGCAGATAGTTGGGTGTGCCGCCGCCCCAGCGGTCGGAGTACGCGAGGTGTTCAAGCGAGACCGCCTCACCGTCGGTGAGCGAGGTCGTCACCCGCGAGCGATAGTCGGCCTTCGAATCGAATGGCGGGTCAAGGTAAACGAGCGCCGGCCGCCGCTCGCCCGCCTCAGCGTCGACGACGAGTTGTGCGAGCGCGCGCAGATTGTCGCCGAACACGAGTCGGCCGGGCACGGCGTGGGTGTGCGGCACGAGCGGCGCCTCGCCGGCGCGCGCCCGCTCGAGTGCGGCCAGCGCATCCGCCTCGGCCGCTCGCAGGAGGTCGGGCAGCCGACCGAGCACGCCGGTCACGCGCCGACGTAGGCGGCGAGGTGCTGCCCGGTCAGGGTGGAGCGGGCGGCGACGAGCTCGCGCGGCGTGCCCTCGAACACGATTTCGCCGCCCTCGTTGCCGCCGCCGGGGCCGAGGTCGATGATCCAGTCGGCGTGGGCCATGACGGCCTGGTGGTGCTCGATGACGATGACCGACTTACCGCCGTCGACGAGGCGATCGATAAGCCCGAGCAACTGCTCGACGTCGGCGAGGTGCAGGCCGGTGGTCGGCTCATCGAGTACGAAGATCGCGCCCTTCTCTGTCATCTCGTTCGCGAGCTTGAGCCGCTGTCGCTCGCCGCCCGAGAGCGTGGTGAGGGGCTGGCCGAGCGTGATGTAGCCGAGCCCGACATCGACGAGGCGCAGCAGAATCTTGTGCACGGCGGGGATACGCGCCTCGCCCTCGGCGAAGAACTCCACGGCCGCCGCGGCCGGCAACTCGAGCACCTCGGCGATGTCCTTGCCGCCGAGGGTGTACTGCAGCACCTCACCGTCGAAGCGGTGGCCCTGGCAGACCTCGCAGGTCGTCGTCACGCCCGAGGCGATCGCAAGGTCGGTGTAGATGACGCCCGCGCCCTTGCAGTTCGGGCAGGCGCCGTCAGAGTTCGGCGAAAACAGCGACGGCTTCACGCCGTTCGCCTTCGCGAAGGCCTTGCGGATGCCGTCGAGCATGCCCGTGTAGGTCGCGGGGTTGCTGCGGCGCGAGCCGCGGATCGCCGACTGGTCGACGAGGATCACGCGGTCGTCCTTGCCCACCACGTCGCCGAGCAGCGAGCTCTTGCCCGAGCCCGCGACACCCGTGATGGCGGTGAGCACGCCGAGCGGAATATCGACGTCGACGTTGTTCAGGTTGTGCGCGTTCGCGCCGCGCACCTCGATCGCCTCGGTCGCTACCCGCGTCGTCTCCTTGAGCTGGGTGCGGTCGTCGAGGTGCCTGCCGGTGAGGGTGTCGCTACGGCGAAGTTCGTCGACGGTGCCCTCGAACGTGATGTTGCCGCCCGCCGTACCCGGGCCGGGGCCGATGTCGACGACGTGATCGGCGATCTGGATCGTCTCGGGCTTGTGCTCGACCACGAGCACGGTGTTGCCCTTGTCACGCAGCTCGCGCAGCAGCTCGTTCATGCGCTCGATGTCGTGCGGGTGCAGGCCAACCGTCGGCTCGTCGAAAACATAGGTGACGTCGGTGAGCGAGGATCCGAGGTGGCGAATCATCTTCGTGCGCTGGGCCTCGCCACCCGAAAGCGTGCCGGAGGCACGGTCGAGCGAGAGGTAGCCGAGCCCGATGCGCACGAACGACTCGATCAGGTGCAGGAGCGAGCGCAGCAGCGGCGCGGCCTCGGGCGCATCCAGCTCGCGCACCCACGCCGCGAGTTCGGTGAGCTGCATCGCGCAGAGCTCGCCGATGTGTTTGCCCGCGATCTTCGACTGGCGCGCCGGCTGCGCGAGTCGCGTCCCGCCGCACTCGGGGCACGGCTGAAACGCGACCGCGCGGTCGACGAACGCGCGGATGTGCGGCTGCATCGACTCGCGGTCTTTCTGCAGGAACGACTTTTGGATGCTCGGCAGCAGCCCGTTGTACGTGATGTTGATGCCGTTGAACTTGATCTTCGTCGGTTCCTTGTCGAGGAAGTCGTGGCGCTCCTGCTCGGTGAAGTCCTTGATTTTCTTGTCGGGGTCGAAGAAACCCGAGTCAATGAACATCTTCACGTTCCAGCCATCCGCCGTGTAACCGGGAATGTTGAACGGCGCCTCGCGCAGCGACTTGTTCTTGTCGAAGAGCTCATCGAGGTCGAGGTCGCTCACCTGCCCCATGCCGTCGCAGCTTGGGCACATGCCGCCGAGCACCTCGAAGCGCCGTACTTCTTTTTTGCCACCCTGCACTGACACGGCGCCCTGGCCGGACGCCGATGCGACGTTGAACGAGTACGCCTGCGGCGAGCCGAGGTTTGGCTCGGCGAGGCGGGCATAGAGGATGCGTAGCAGCGCGTTCGCGTCGGTCACGGTGCCGACCGTCGAGCGCGAGTTCGCCCCCATCCGCTCCTGGTCGACGATGATGGCGGTCGTGAGCCCCTCAAGCAGATCGACCTCGGGGCGACCGAGCGACGGCATGAAGCCCTGCACGAACGCGCTGTAGGTCTCGTTGATCATGCGCTGCGACTCGGCGGCGATGGTGTCAAAGACAAGCGAGCTCTTGCCCGAGCCCGACACCCCGGTGAACACCGTGAGCCGTCGCTTCGGCAGGTCGACCGACACGTTCTTCAGGTTGTTCTCGCGCGCGCCGTGCACGCGAATGAGGTCGTGCTGGTCGGCGGGATGCGGCTGGGTCGCAGTCATGCGCCCAATCTTGCCACTGCGTGCGAGCCTGCTACCGAGCCCTGGCAGAATAGATACGACTAGTCGTCGAGGCAAAAGAGGACCCCAGTGCAGTTCGTATCCACGCGCGGCGGCATGCAGCCCGCATCCTTCAGCGACATTCTTCTCGAGGGGCTCGCGCCCGACGGCGGTCTCGTCGTTCCTCAGGAGATTCCGCAGGTGTCGAGCGAGCAGCTCGAATCGTGGCGCGGGCTGAGCTACCCCGAGCTCGCGGCCGAGGTCATCGGCCTGTTCTGGACCGACATTCCGCGCGAGGATCTCGACGCGATCTGCGCGCGGGCCTACGGCGAACAGTTCTCATCGATCGTGCCGATCACGAAGCTCGACGAGCAGCTCTCGCTCGTCGGCCTCTCGGAGGGCCCGACGCTCGCGTTCAAGGACATGGCGATGCAGTTCCTCGGCGAGGCGATCCCCTACGTGCTCGAGCAGCGCGGCGAGGCCCTGAACATCCTCGGTGCGACCTCGGGAGACACCGGCTCGGCTGCCGAGTACGCGTTCCGCTCGAAGCCGAACATCGGCGTCTTCATGCTCTCGCCCCAGGGCCGCATGAGCGAATTCCAGCGCGCGCAGATGTACTCACTGCAGGACGAGAACATTCACAACATCGCCGTCGAGGGCGTCTTCGACGACTGCCAAAACCTCGTCAAGGCGCTCAACGGCGACCTCGAGTTCAAGGCCGAGGTCAGCCTCGGCACCGTGAACTCGATCAACCTCGGCCGCGTCGCGGCGCAGGTCGTCTACTACTTCTGGGCCTGGCTGCGAGTCACTGACACCCTCGCCGAGAACGGCGCGGATGCGGCGAAGCTCGCTGGCTCGCAGGTCTCGTTCTCGGTGCCGTCGGGCAACTTTGGCAACATCTTCTCGGGGCACCTCGCGAAGCAGATGGGCGTACCCGTCTTCCTGCTCGTGCTCGCGACGAACGAGAACAACGTGCTCGACGAGTTCTTCCGCACCGGCATCTACGCGCCGCGCTCGCGCGCCGAGACCCTCGCGACCTCGAGCCCGTCGATGGACATCTCGAAGGCGTCGAACCTCGAGCGCTTTGTCTACATGCTGCTCGGCAGCGACCCCGACAAGCTTCGCGCCGCGTGGGAGGAGCTCGACGCCACGGGCACGCTCGACCTCTCGGCCGAACAGCCGCGCTTCATGCCCGAATTCGGCATCGTCGGTGGCATGAGCACGCACCTCGACCGCATCGCCGCGATCCGCGCGAGCTACGAGAAGTCGGGCTACATTCTCGACCCGCACACCGCCGACGGCGTCACCGTCGCGCGTGGCTTCCACGAGCCCGGCGTGCCCATGCTCGTGCTCGAGACCGCGAAGCCGCAGAAGTTTGCCGAAACGGTGCGTGAGGCGGTCGACCGAGACCCCGAGGTCTCTGAAGAACTCGCCGACCTGCTGCAGCGGCCACAGCGCACCGTGAGCATGCCTGACGACGCCGAGCAGCTGCGCGCATTCATTCGAGAGCACGCCGTCCGCTAGCTACCCGAGAAAGCGACGACGGCACCCGCCGGAAGCTGCTGCTCGGCCGAGGCAAGAAGGGTCGTGCCGGCCGGCGCGTGCTCTACGCGGTCGCCATCCTCGTTGGCATCGCCATCGCGGTGCTGCCGAACACCCGCTTCACGAGCTACACGGCGCTCGCGCTGCAGCAGGGGCAACTCTCCCTTGACAACTGGGACTCCGACTACCTCGACCACCTCATTCCGAAGCTCGAGGGCGAACTCGGACACAACCCCGTCGAGGCGGTCTACATCGGCTCCGCGGTCATCGGCGTGAACGCGCCGATCGGCGTCGACACGACCAACTCCGACAGCTGGACGATCCGCAACGGCGGGTTCGAGCACGACGGCCCGCACTCGGGCCAGCCGGAATCGAGTGCCGAGTTCTTCTCGCTCGACGACGTCAACTGGGCGGGCATCGAGCCGCTCGTCAAGCACGCCCTCGACGAGGCGAGGCCAAAAATCGGCGAGGTGACGGAGGACAACATCTCGGTCTCGGTCGACCGGGCAACCGACAACGATGTTGAATCCGATCAGTTCGGCAGGCCTGTCGGCGACGTTGAAATCCGCATCAGCCTGACCGGCGACTACTCGGGCGCCAGTTTTGTCTCTGACAGCGCCGCCGGGAAACTCGAGCTGATCTCGATCCACTGACCAGGGGCGAGTTCCACGGCGCCTAGCCAGCGGCCGGCCGCGCCGTCACCGTAAGCACGGCGAAGGGCACGAGCAGCGCGAGCGCAACGAGCGCCAGCACCGAGAAGCTCGTCACCGCCATGAGCGGGCCGGACGCGAAGGCCGCGACCGCGGCGCAGAGGTTCGCGAGCGCATCCGCCCCACCCTGCGCCTGCGCGCGGTGCGCATCCGCCACCACGCCGCTGAACAGCGCCGAGGCCGCGACGTTGACGAACGACCAGCCCACCCCGAGCAGCACGAGCGACACGACGACCCAGCTCGTGTCGCCGGGCCGCAACGCCCCGACAAGGCATGACGCGGCGAGCCCCACCACCCCGATGCCAATCGTGCCGCGGTGGCCGAGCCAGCCGACGCACCAGCCGACGACGGGCGCGAGCACGTACATCCCCGCGACGTGCAGCGAGATGGTGATGCCGATGATGGTGACCGAGTCGCCGAGGTGGGTGAGATGCACCGGCGTCATCGTCATCATCGCGACCATGACCGACTGGGCAACCAGGATCGCGACGAGTGCGTAGCGGGCCGGCGGGTTGCGCCGCATTTCGGCGAACGCCAGGCGAAGGCGCGAGCCGCCGGATGCGGTGGGCCGGGGCGGTGCCGGGGCGAGCGCTTGCAGCGTTCGCAGCGGGTCGGGCCGCAGCAGCAGCCAGACCACGACGCCGGCGGCGGCGAGACAGACAGCGGCGATGAGAAACGCGCCCGCGAACACCGTCAGCCCGAGCTGATCGCCGAGCCACTCCCCCGGCATACCAAGATTGGGGCCGAGCACCGAACCAAGGGTGCCCACCCAGACGACGAGCGCGAGCGATCGAGCTTTGGCGGATGCGGGGGCCAGGTCAGTCGCGGCGAAGCGAGACTGCAGGCCAGCGGCCGTGCCCGCACCGATGCCGAACAGCCCAAGAAAGAGCGGTACGACGAGCGAAAACTGTGCCGCCAGGACGAGCAGGCCAGCACCCGCGGCCGCGACGAACCAGCCCAGGGTCAGCGCGGTGCGGCGGCCCGCGCGGGCCGCGAGGTTGCCGAGGGGGAGGCCAAAGAGCGCGGCGCCGAGGGTGGTTGAACTGCGCGCGAGTCCCGCAATGGCCTCGTTCTCGGTCACCTCGTTCGCGAGCAGGATGCCCACCGAGGGCGCGGCGCCGACACCGATCATGCCGATCACCTGCACGGTGACGAGCACCCACATGGTGCGCCGCTGCACCGCGGCCGCGTCGAAGTTCTGCCCCAAGGTCACCCACTCACACTACTGGCGCCCTGGCGGGGTGCATGCCCCGCCAGGGCGCCAGTAGTGTGTGCCGCCCGAGTTAGCGCCGCGGGGGACGCCGCCCGCGCACG
>NZ_JASCYH010000054.1:0-10138 GCF_030011715.1 Gulosibacter sediminis
GTTTTTTGGGGTTTTTTTTGGCTGGGTGCCCCCCCAAAAACAAAAAAAACCCCACCACTCAATCCTCTCTCCGCTCGCCAGAGGCGAAGGGTTATTCGTCTTGTTCGGGGGCGTCGGGGGTGCGGGTGAGCACGGCGACGAGGAAGTCTTCGGCCGGGGCGTGGAGCTGCCACGTCGAGTAGTGCTGCTCGAGCACGAGACCCGACTCGAACGCATCCGCCGTGAAATCGACGAAGTCGTAGCCGCGGCCTGCGCCGAAGCCGACGACGAGTCGACCGTTCGACGCGAGGTGGCCCCGCAGGCGCTCGAGGGCGGGCTTGCGCTCGGCCTCCGAGAGGAACGTCATGACGTTGCCGGCCGACACGATGAGGTCGAACTCCTGCAGGTCGCCGAACTCATCGTCGACCGCGAACGTCGCGAGATTGCCGACCTCCCAGCGCGCCTGCGGGTAGTCGGTGCGCGCGACT
Source organism: Gulosibacter sediminis (assembly GCF_030011715.1). Classification (NCBI taxonomy): domain Bacteria; kingdom Bacillati; phylum Actinomycetota; class Actinomycetes; order Micrococcales; family Microbacteriaceae; genus Gulosibacter; species Gulosibacter sediminis. Next base: position 468 of record NZ_JASCYH010000054.1, read on the forward strand.
GAGATGAGGTACTCGTCGAGGTCGACGCCGACCACCTCGTGCCCGCGCTCGGCGAGCCAGCCGCCGATGCGGCCCGTACCGCAGCCCGCGTCGAGGATGCGGCTCTGTCGTTCGGCCATCGCGTCGATGAGCCGTGCCTCGCCATAGATGTCACGGCCCGCATCGGCGAAGCTGCGCCACCGCTTCGCGTAGTTCTGCGCGTGATCGGGGTTCGCTCGCACGGCGGCGAGCCAGACATTTTCTTGGGGAGCGGGCATTCCTCCAGTATCCCGCACCCGGGGCCCGGCCCGGCTCCGAGCGCCGCGGTGAGTAACGTATCGGCCCGTGACCGACGGGCCCCGCGCCGTCCCGTGTGCCATGGGTAGTGTGTCTGGCCCCGTTCGACGCTCGTATTCACGATCGTTTTGGGGCGAAACGCAACACCTATGCTTCGGCTGCGGCCTCGACGAACGCCGGGTCGGGCTCCGTGATGTCGACGCGCTCGGCGCCGAAGTGCGCGAGCAGATCGTCGCCATCAAGGTAAATGCCTACCGAGTAGGCGCCACCGCCGACGGTGATCGGCCCCGGCTCGACGAGCGCGTCGGCCACGACGTCGAGCGGCGTCAGCGTGCCGAACGGCGTGATCGTGCCGCGGGCGAAGCCCGTAACGGCCTTCGCCTCGTCGGCCGAGGGCATGGCGGCCTTATTCACGCCGAGCACGGCGCGCAGCTTCGGCCACGAGATAACGCGGTCGCCGGGCACGAGCACCACGTGGTACTCCCCCGTGCCGTCCTTGACGATCATCGACTTCACGATCTGCCGGGGTCGCACCCCTCGCAGCGCCGCCGCCTCGGCGAGCGACGACGCCCTGCCGTGCGAGCGCACCTCGTGGCGGATGCCCGAGGCCGCGACGGCCGCGACCGCCCGGTTGTTCGCGGGGTCAAGCTCGGGAGATTGCGCAGAAGTCATACGAGAGACGACGCCGCAGCGCGGCCGATTATTCCCGTTGTTGCGCACCGAAGCGCGTCGCCGGGCGCACGCGCTGGCCCTCAATGGCGAAAACAAGTCCCGGGTTCCGAAATCCTGCGGCTGCAGGACTTCGGAACCCGGGAGTCTTGTCGGGCGCTGCTACGCCTGGTTGCGGCGGCGCAGCACGAGCGCCGCACCGGCAGCGATGGCGCCGGCCGCGAAGAGCCCGGTCAGCGCGATCGTGCCCGCGTCGGCACCGGTGGTGGCGAGGTTGCCGTCAGCGTCGGTGTCGGTCTCGCTTGGCGAGGCGGTCGGCTCGGATGCGCCGTCGGTCGACGCGGCGCTGGCCGTCGTGGTCGGCACGGCGGTCGTGGTCGGCACGGTCGTGCCGGTCGGCTCGGGCGACTGCGTCGGCTCCGGGTCGATGCCGAACGCGTCCTCAGCCGAACCGAGGCGGAGGAACACCGTCTCGCCGGTGGCGTCGTCGAGGCCGTCGTTGTCGGTAACCGCGTAGAGCTGACCGTCGGCAGCAATCGTGAAGCCCTCGAGCTTCTCCTGCGTCCAACCGTTCACGGCCTGCAGCTCGGGCAGTACGTCGATCGCGAGGTTCTTCTCGACGGGAATCACCGAGCCGTCCGCGTCGGCGATCGCCTGCGCATCCGGAATCTCCACCGTGTAGATGCGCTTGATCGCGGCGTTCGGGCCGTTGAGCTTGTCGCGCTCGATCAGCGCGAGGGTGTTGTCGTCGACGACGGTGACCTCCGACAGGCCCATCCAGTCGCCGGCGACGTCGGTCGACTCGAGCTCGTAGCCGAACCAGGCGAACTCGCCGGTCGCCGTCGAGTACTGGCCGATGCGGGTCGTGTTCGCGCCCTCGAGCGGCTCGAGCGGCGACGCGGCGGGGTCGACCCAGAGCGGGCGCTGCACGGCGAAATAGAGCACCTCGTTGCCGTCGGCGTCTTCAGTCACCGTGACGCCCTCGAGGCCCCACTTGCCGATGTGCGAGGAAACGTCCTCGGGCAGTGAGAGTTCCTGCACCACGTTGAGGTCGGCATCGAGCTCGACGAGGAGGTTCTCGGTGCCGGTCGCGCCCTCCGAGGCGAGCCAGAAGCCGCCGTCAGCCTTCGCCGCGATGCCCTCAATGTCGTACGAGGTGACCGCACCACCATTCGTGACGTCGCGGGCCTCGGTGATGAGAGCGGGCTCAGCCGACACGTCGATCGTGTAGATGCGGTTGTTCTTCAGCGCCGCGTCGGTCGCCGAGTAGAGCAGGTTCGCGTTGGTCGGGTCGGCCGTGAGCGCTCCGAGCGCTGACCAACCGATGGGCAGGCCGTTCTCGTCGTTCGCCGACACAATGCTCGGCTGCGCCGGGGTGGCGTCGCCGAATTCGAAGATGTTCACCGAGCTGCGGACGCCGGCCTTGGCCTCATCGACCTCGCTCGAGACGAGCAGCAGGTCGCGCGACGGCACCGGCAAGACGCCCTCGGGGCCATTGGTCGTGAACAGCAGCTGCTCGTAGACCGGATTGGCGGGGTCGTCGATGTTGTAGACGGCGACGAAGTTCGAGCGCTCCGAGGCGACGAACGCGTAGTTGGTGCCGTTGTACTCGGCGATCGCGAGGCCCTCGGGCTCGGGGCCCTTCTTGCCGGCGCGGCCGTCGTTGTAGAGGCCGTGCTCGATCGCGAGGTGCTCGAAGCTGTTGCCCGCATCCCACTGCACGGTGCCGTCGATGCCGAAGACGGTCCAGCCGCGGGTGCCGCCCTTCCAGTCGCCTTCGTTCGCGGTCGCGAGCGTGGTGGTGTTCACCCAGCCGACCGCATCGGGCTCGCGAGGGGTGTCGGTGATCGAGCCGCTGAGGTCGATCACGCCGTCGTCCTCGGTGTCGAGCTGATCGACCGAGACAGTTCCGGCGCTCCACGCGTCGGTCACGGTGCGGCTCTCGAGGTCGATGATCGCGACGCCGTTGTTCTCCTGCAGGGTCACCGCGGCGACGTTGTCGCTGTTGATCGAGACGTACTCGGGCTCCGGGTCCTCCGGGGTGTCGAGGCCGGCGTTCGCCACGACCTCGATCGGCGCGCCGGTCTCGTCGACGAGGTCGACTCGGTCGGACTGCCACGTGCTCGGGTCACCCGCGAGGTCAATCACCGAGACAAAGCCGGCGGGCAGCTGCGGCAGGCCGCCGTCAACATCCACGCGCTCCTCGTCACGCTGGTTCTCAATGGCGATGGCCGCGTACTGACCGTCGTCCGAGATGTCGATCGAGTCGGGCTGGCCCTCGAGGTCGATCGAGGCGACGCGCTCGCGGTCGCTGATGCGCAGCACGTCGACGCGACCGGTCGGGTTCTCAAAGTCGCCGCCCGTCTCGTCGATGACGACGAGCACGTAGTCGCCGATGGCGGCAACCGAGGTGGGCTGGTCATCGGCGTGACCGAGCTCGGCGAGCGAGACGGTGCCGGTGCCGTGGGGCGACGAGGGGTCGGTGACATCGATGAAGCCGACGCGCTGGCCGAGTGCGTCGGTGTAGATCATCGTCGAGCCGTCGGGGGTGATGGTCGAGATCTCAGCGACGGTCTCGGCCGCCGGGTCGACGCCCTCCGGCACGTTGAGGTACACGGGGTAGGTGGCAGTGCGGGTGAATGCCCCTTCGGCGGCGATGGCGGGTCCGGCAGCTACGAAGCAGCTCAGGGCGAGGCCCGAAGTGGCAAGCGCGGCGACCGGAGCGATGCGGCGAATGCGCATGGTGCTCCTTTGCAGATGTCAGCGTGTGCGACTGCCCACTCTTGTCTGCGTGCGGAAACGCACAGCGACCTCCGGGTGAACACGGAGGTCGCTGTGGGTGGTGATTTCGCTAGAGCACCTTCGAGAGGAAGTCCTGCGTGCGGGCCTCCTTCGGCGAATCGAACAGCACCTTGGGGTCGCCCTCTTCGACGACAACGCCCTCGGCCATGAATACGACCCGGTCGGCGACCTCACGGGCGAAGCCCATCTCATGTGTAACGAGCACCATCGTCATGCCGGATGCGGCAAGGTCGCGGATCACCTGGAGCACCTCGCCGACCATCTCGGGGTCGAGAGCGCTCGTGGCCTCGTCAAACAGCATGATCTGGGGGCTCATCGCGAGCGCGCGGGCGATCGCCACGCGCTGCTTCTGCCCGCCGGAGAGCTGCGACGGGCGCGCATCCGCCTTGTCGGCCAGACCGACTCGCGTGAGCAGTTCTTCGGCCCGCTTGCGTGCATCCGCCTTCGACATCTTCTTCAGCTCGGTCGGCGCGAGCGCGACGTTCTGCAACACCGTCATGTTCGGGAACAGGTTGAAGTGCTGGAACACCATGCCGATGCGCTGGCGCACCTTGTCGAGCTTCTCGCCTTTCGCGGCGGCGATGTTCTCGCCGGTGATGAAGACCTCGCCGCTCGTGACGTCCTCGAGTCGGTTGAGGCAGCGCAGCAACGTCGACTTACCCGAACCCGAGGGGCCGATGACGGCGACAACCTCGCCGTTGGCGACCTCGAGGTCGATGCCCTTGAGCACCTCGTTCGAACCGAAGGCCTTGTGCAGGTCGACGACCCGGATCGGCGTCTCGTCGGCGGTGGAGACAGGCTGCGTGTACAGCGTTTTGTCGTTCGTCATGTTCTCGCCTTACTTGTTGAGCTTGCGGTCGACCCAGTTGCTCAGCAGGGTGAGCAGCCAGATCACAATGAAGTACATGAACGCGACGACGATCCAGATCTCGAACGAGCGGAAGGTCGAGGCGATCACGATGCGGCCCTGGTAGGTGAGCTCGGCGAAGCCAAGCACCGACAGCAGCGAGGTGTCCTTCAACGTGATGATGAACTGGTTGATGAGGTTCGGCGTCATGATCTTGAACGCCTGCGGCATCACGACGCGGCGCATCGAGGCGCCCCAGCCGAGGCCAAGCGAGCGCGACGCCTCCATCTGCCCTGGATCAACCGACTGCACGCCACCGCGCACGATCTCGGTGATGTAGGCACCGGCGTTGAGCGAGAGGGTGATGACACCGGCCGTCAGCGCGTCGAGCGTGACCTGCTGCCCCAGAAATTGCTGGAAGAACGCGGGCACACCGAAGTAGAAGAAGAACGCCTGCACGATGACTGGCGTGCCTCGGAAGATGTTCACGTACGCGCCCGCAAGGCCGCGCAAGAACCAGTTGCTCGACAGCTTGAGAATGCCGAAGAGAATACCGAGCACCATGGCGAAGACGATCGAGAGGAACGTCGCCCAGAGGGTGAAGCCAAGACCCTGCAGCAGGGCCGGCATCGCGTTCGCAACGAGGGCGAAGAACGACGTGCCCGCCGCTTCCTCTTCGTTCGCGAGGTAGCGGTCGATGATCTGCTGGTAGGCACCCGATTCCATCGCGGCGTCGAGACCGGCGTTGAACATCTCGAGCAGCTCAGCGTTCTCACCCTTGTTCACCGCGAAGCCGTAGTCGGCGCCGGGCTCGGGGTCGGTCACGACCTTGAGCGGTACGTTGCCCGAGGCGATGCCGTACTGCAGCACGGGCGCATCCTCGAATGCGGCCACCGAGTTGCCGGTCGCGACATCGTTGTACATGTCGGCCGAGTCCTGGAACGAGTTGAGCTCGAAACCGATGTCCTTCGAGAGCGTCTCGGCGAACGAGTAGCCCTCGGTGCCGGTCTTCACGGCCACTGTCTGGCCCGCGAGGTCGTCATAGGTGGCGATGTCGCTGTCCTCGGCGACGGCCATCTGCACGCCCGACTGGTAGTAGGGCTCGGAGAAGTCGAAGACTTCCTTGCGCTCGTCGGTGATGCTCATGCCGGCCATCACCGCATCCGCCTGGCCCGACTGCACCGCCTGCAGTGCCGCGTCGAAGCCGAGTGACTGAATTTCGACCTCGAAGCCCTGGTTCGCCGCGATGGCCTTGAGGAGGTCCATGTCGATGCCGACCATCTCGCCGTTCTGCTGGAACTCGAAGGGCGCGAAAGTGGTGTCGGTGGCGACGACGAAGGTGCCGTTCTCGACCGGGGTGTCGGTCGCGAAGTTCGGGTTGTTTGGCAGTTCGCCGGGCTCGCCGTAGTCGAGCTGTTCGTTGCCGAGCGCGGCCTGACCGTTGCCGATCGACGCGGCCTCGGGCGCGTTCTCGCCGAGGTACTCGTCGAGGATGTCCTGGTAGGTGCCGTTCTCGATCACGTTCTTCAAGCCGTCGTTGAAGGCGGCGACGAGCTCGGGGTTCTGGCCCTTCTGCACGCCCATGCCGTAGCTCGAGGCCTTCTCTTGGTCGGTGACCGTCTTGAGGCCCGAGTTGCCGGTCGCGATGGCGTAGGCGAGAATCGGGTAGTCGTCGAAGACAGCGACCGAGTTGCCCGACGTGACGTCGTTGTAGGCATCGGCGGCGTCCTGGAAGCCGGTGACTTCGAAGCCGTACTCCTCCGAGAGGGTCGACGCGAAGTCAAAGCCCTCGGTGCCGGTCTTCGCCGAGACCGTCTCGCCCGCGAGGTCCTCGTAGCCCTTGATGCTGTCATCATCCTCAGCGACGGCCATCTGAATGCCCGAGTCGAAGTAGGGGTTCGAGAAGTCGAACGACTGCTCACGCTCGTCGGTAATGCTCATGCCGGCCATCACCGCATCCGCCTGGCCCGACTGCACGGCCTGGAGCGCGCCGTCGAAGCCGAGCACCTGGATGTCGATGTCGAAGCCCTGGTCTTCGGCGATCGCATTGATCAGATCCATGTCGATGCCGACGAGCTCGCCGCCCTCTTCGAACTCGAAGGGCGCCCACGTCGTGTCGGTCGCGATGACGAATGACTGGCCCTCGGCCGACTTCGGGTCATCTGCGGCCTGCGCCTGGTTGCCCGTAATGGCGTTTGCTGCGCCGGCGGCGGTGCCAACCGTGAGCAGCAGTACCAGGAGTACCGCGAGAGTGGAGAGTGCCGAATTGCGGTGGTGTTGCCACTGCAGGAGGCGTTGCTGGAACGATTTCATGCTCTTCCTCTGGTCTTCGTTGACCTCAGCTTGTGAATCAGGTACTCACTTGCTGAGAATTCACCTCACCACCCTAGGTGATCGGGCCCGCTCGCCGTGGAAGTCGGCGCGATCCGCACGCGATCGTTACTTGATTGCGCGAGAACCGGGCCTTCTTGATGCCATTTGTCCGTATTGCGCGGGTACACACCCGTCGCACAGGGGAGCCTTCCCTTGCTGGTGCGTTCGCTGCGGGCACAGTAACTTTGCCGCAAGCGGCGCGAAATTTCAGATCTGTGCCGGGGCGGGAAGGCGAACATCATGACGAACCTCACGGCAGTTCAGGCATGTACGACCACGGCGTGCTCGTACAACAATGGCGGCTGCACCGCAGCTGGCATCACCGTCGGCGGCAGCGAGCAGGGCGCCAGCTGCACGACTTTCATCACGCTTGACGCGCGCGGCGGCCTGCCCGTCGCCAACTCGCACGTCACCGCGTGCCAGCGCCTCGAGTGCGTGCACAACACCGACCTCATGTGCTCTGCGGCGGCCGTCTCGATTCAGGGCGACACCGCCAACTGCTCGAGCTACGAGGTTCGCTAACCACTCTGGCCAAATTCGCCCAGGCTCACCGACGCCTCGGCCGCGCTAACTGCGTGGCTGGCGTCGGTGAGCTTTTTCTTGAAGAAAACCTGGTCGAAGCCGGCCGGGGCTCGCTACTCGGTCGCGAAGAGGTCGAGGTCGAGCAGCGACTTGAGGTCTGCGCGGAGTTCGCTCTCGCTGCGCGCGGCCTCGTCGAACGGCGCGAACACGATAGTCGTGTCGTCGTCGCCCACATGCATGAGGGTGAGGCCCGACTGGTCGACGTCGACGACAAACGTGCGGCCGACGACGGGTACGCAAGGCTCGGTCGTCTCGCGGCGCGACAGCGTGATGCCGCCGAACCAGCCCTCGATGAAGGCCGCCGCGTACATGCCGAGCAGGTCGTCGTCTACCGCGAAGGTGAGTTCGGCGGCGACGTCGTCCACGCGGCGCGCGAAGAGGGCGTCGCAGGTGCGGTGGCGGGCCGCGATCTCGCCGAAGGGCATCGCGGTGATGCCGTTGCTCGTGTGCGTGACGACGCGTTCGCTGTGAACGATGCCGAGGCGACCGCCCGGCTGGGCCGCGAGCTCGACGAGGTGGGCCGGCAGCAGCACATCGCGGAAGGCGAAGTCGGCCTCGGCCAGCGTGAGCCACTCGAGCGTGCCGAGCAGATGGGTCGTCGCCGAAATGATCCGCACGTCGAAGGCCGGCGATTCCTTGAGGAAGTCGAGGCGAACCTCAAGCGGCTCGTCACCTCGGAATGCATCGTCGACGTCGTCGACCGCGACGTTCGCGGCGACGAGCAGCGTGCCGTCGCTCGCGAGGCCGTGCGCGACCGAGTGCAGGTGCGGCTGCTCGGCCGCCTCGAACGCGATGATCGCGCAGGTGCCAGCGCCGGTGAGGATGCGGTGGGTCAACGAGTGCGCCCGGTTGTCGAGCAGTGTCTTGGTCTGCACGGACTCCGCAGCGTTCGTCATTTGCGTCCTCTTCTCGGTGGGCAAGTTAGTACAGCCTAAGCTAAGTGACCCTGTGGGCATAAGTCCCCCGTCGTTGCGTTACCTCTCATGGACCATTTGGCACGCATGGAGGCTGGGATGTTTGACGTTGTGGTGATCGGTGCCGGGCAGGCCGGGCTCGCGGCGGCGTACTGGCTGCAGCGCCGCGGCCTCGTGCCCTGGCGCGACTTCGTCGTGCTCGACCGCAACGACGGTCCCGGAGGCGCGTGGCGGCACCGGTGGCCGGCGCTGACGCTGGGGCGGGCCCACGGCATCCACGACTTGCCCGGCCTACCGCTCGGCGAGCCGGATGCGTCTCGGCCGGCGAGTGAGGTCGTGGCCGACTACTACGGGCGGTACGAGCGCGAGTTCGGGCTGCCGGTCGAGCGGCCCGTACGCGTTGACCGAGTTGAGGCGGAGTCTCGCGACCCGGAGGCGCCGCTCGTCGTGCGCGCCGGCACGCGGAACTGGCGCACGCGGCTCGTGATCTCGGCGGCGGGCACGTGGACGAAGCCGTTCGTGCCGCACGTGCCGGGCATCGGGTCGTTCGAGGGGCACCAACTGCGCACCGTTGATTTCTGGGGCGCCGAGGAGTTTCGCGGTCAACACGTTGTCGTCGTGGGCGGCGGCTTGAGCGCCGTGCAGTTCATCCTCATGCTCGAACAGGCCGGCGCGACGACGACCTGGTCGACGCGGCGCGATCCCGACTGGGTCGACGATCCATTCGACGAGCGCTGGGGTGTCGCGATCGAGGAGCGAGTGGATGCTCGGGCGAGCGCCGGGCTCGTGCCATTCTCGGTCGTGCGCAATACCGGCATCCCGCCGTGGCCGGAGTATTTGGCCGCGCGCGACCGCGGCCGGCTCGTGTCCTCGGGACCGATTCGCCGCATCCTGCCCGACGCGGTCGAGTTCGCAAGCGGCGAGACCGTACTCGCCGACGCGATCCTCTGGTCGACCGGCTTCCGCGCCGACCTCGACCACCTCGCTCCCCTGCACCTGCGCGAGCCAGGCGGCGGCATCGCGACGCGAAACGGCGTGGAGGTCGCGCGCGACGATCGGGTGCTGCTCGTCGGCTACGGCGCATCCGCCTCGACGGTCGGCGCAACGCGCGCGGGCCGCCGCGCCGCCCTCACGGCCCTCACCCGCCTCACCGCTGACTCTTTAGTCGGTTGAGTGGTCGGTTTTTGTAGTTTCTAGTGCCTGGAAAC
>NZ_JASCYH010000055.1:0-10136 GCF_030011715.1 Gulosibacter sediminis
CGCCTGCATGTCCCCCGGCCCGTGCGTCAAAGAACCGCGTGGCGGTGGCGCACTCGCCACCGCCGCGCGGACTCGTCAGACGTTAGCGCACCGGGGCGCCGCCGTCGGCGCCGTCGACCGGACTCACGCTGCCGTCGGGGTTCTCGACGACGATCTCTTCGCGCTGCACCGGCACCTCGACGAGCTTCGTCTCGGTGACGACCCGCTTGCGCAGGCGCAGGTTGCCGCCCGCGTTCTGCTGCGAGGCACCACCCGCGGGAGCCGTTGCGCTGCCCGCCGTGTTGGGTTCGGATGCAACGCCCGCGCCAGTCGCGGCATGGCGCCCGGCGGCATTCGGGTCGAGTCGTTCCTCGCCCGCGGCGGCATCCTGGCCGGAGTCACGCCGCTCCTCAGCGGGCACCGCATTGGCGTTCGAGTTGACGCGTCGGTCGCCAGGCACAGCGTTCGCGTTGGGGTCGGCGCGTCGGTCACGAGGCACAGCGTTCGCGTTGGGGTCGGCGCGTCGGTCACGAGGCACAGCGTTCGCGTTCGGGTCGAGTGATTCGGCTCCCGTACCCGGATGCGCGCCAGCCGCGGCGGCAGCTCCCGCGACGCCCACACCCGCTTCGGCACCGCGGCCGTCGTGACGGCCATCGCCGCGCTGGAACTCCTGCTCGAGCGCCGCGCGATCCCCGGCCGCGCCGGCATCCCGCTCGTCCTGGCGCGCATTCACGCCGTCGTGGCGAACGTCGGTGTCACGCGCATCCGCGCCACCCTCGCGAGCATTGGTGTCGCGGGTGTCGCGCGCACCCCGCTCACCGTCGCGCGTATCCGTCCCGGGCACACCGGCGTTGCCGCGCACCGCGTTCGGGTTGTCGATGCCGTAGTAGTGGAAAAGTTCGTTCTCTTGCTCGACCGAGAGCTCGCCGTCGGGGCCGATATTTGGCGCGTCCTTAATGAACGACTTCTCGTAGGGCACGACGAGTCCGCCGCTATTGAACTGCGCGTTGGCGAGCGGAATGAAGGTCTCGTGGCTGCCGAAGAGACCCGTGTTCACCGTGACCCACGAGGGCTCCTCGGTGCCATCGAATACGTAGACATTATTGACGCCACCGAGCTTGTGCCCGGCGCTGTCGTAGACATCGGCGTTGGCAAGATCGCTAAAGGTGTTTTGGTTCGTCATAGTCAGTTGCCTCCCGACAGGATTGGCGATTGTCGCGAGCACAGGTTTGCTCGCTCGTATCTCTGATTAGCGAACCGGCCTCCGCGGCACATGAACGCTTCGTGAGAAGGCTGGGAATCGGCGCACCGGGCGCCCAGCCGCGAGCGCGACGGCTAACCGCGCAGCACGCCCACCAGGTCGGCGAACTCGGGGTCCTCGCCGAGCTCGGCGAGCGCCTCTTCGAGCGCCGCATCGTTCAGGGGACGTGCAGCCTCGAGCAGCTCGCGCCCCGCCGCGGTGACGTCGGTGTAGATGCCGCGCCGGTCGGTCGAGCAGATGTAGCGGGTAAGCAGCCCGCGGTCTTCGAGCCGCGCGACGAGGCGCGTCGTCGCGCTCTGGCTTAGCGCGACCGCGGCCGCGACCTCCTTCATCTGCAGGTGGCCGCCGTCGCCGTCGTGCTGACGGTTGAGCACCTCGAGCAGCGAGAACTCGCGCAGGCTGATGCCGTGCGCGGGCTGCAGCTGCTTTTCGATGCGCGCCGAGATGCGGTCGTGCGCGACCTGCAGCGAGTACCAACGCTGCGCGAGCGTCGTGTGCCCATCGATGACCGTGGTTGCCGCGGCTGAAGTCGCCATGTCGAAGCCCCTTCCAACACCTGCAAGAGTACACCTTGCAATAGTCGGCGTCTGCAAGTAATCTGACCTGCGTGAATCAACAACCCGCGTCTGCAACTAATTCTGGATCTCGTCTCACCCTCCTTGTGCTCGCCCTCGGCGTCTTCGGCGTCGGCGTCACCGAATTCGTGCCGGTCGGCCTGCTGCCGCAGATCGCCGCCGAATTCCAGGTGTCGATTCCGGCCGCCGGCTGGGTCGTCTCGTCCTACGCCGCCGGCGTGCTCGTCGGCGCGCCCCTCATGACGCTGCTCGGGGTGCGAGTGCCACGTAAGAAGATGCTGGTGCTGCTCATGGTCATCTTCACCGTCGGCAACCTGCTCACCGCGTTTGCCCCGAGCTTTGGCCTACTGCTCGGCGGCCGCGTGCTTACCTCCTTTACCCACGGCGCGTTCTTCGGCATCGGCCCGGTCGTCGCGGCCGAGCTCGCCGGGCCCGAGCGCCGCTCCAAGGCGGTCGCCGTCATGTTCAGCGGTATTGCCCTCGCGAACCTCGCCGGTGTGCCGCTCGGCACCTGGCTCGGCCACGAGCTGGGCTGGCGTGCGACCTTCATCGCCGTCTCGGTGCTCGGCGCCATCATGATCGCCGCGCTTGCGACGCTCATCCCCCACCTGCCGACCCCCGCCGGTGTGCGTCTGCGCCACGAGGTCACCGCCCTCGGCAACCCGCAGGTGCTGCTCGCCCTGCTCATGACTCTGCTCGGCTTCGGCGGCGTCTTCGCCGCGCTCACCTACCTCACGCCGATCATGACCGAGGTCACCGGCTTCGGCGAGAGCGCCATGACGCCGATCCTCATCGTGCTCGGCGTCGGCATGTTCATCGGCAACTGGTTCGGTGGCAAGATGGCCGACAAGGCGCTCATGCCCACCGTCGTCGGCAGCCTCGCCGCCCTCGTCGTCGCGCTGTTCGCGTTCACGTTCACGTCGCACCAGCCGGTGCTCGCGGTGATCAACGTGTTCCTGCTCGGTGCCCTCGGCATGGCGACCGTGCCGCCGCTGCAGACCCTCGTGCTGCAGCGCGCCTCGGCCGCGCCGACGCTCGCCTCGGCGATCAACATCGGCGCGTTCAACATGGGCAACGCGCTCGCCGCCTGGCTCGCGGGCTCCACGATCTCCGCGGGGCTCGGCCTCGAATCGGCGGGCTGGGTCGGCGCGCTCATGACGCTCACGGCGCTCGTCCTCGCCTTCGTGTCGGTCGCGCTCATGCGCCGCGAAGCACGGAACGCGAGCACCGCATCCGCCGTCGACGCCAACACCGGCGCCGCGCCGCAGCTCGCCGACGCGAGCCGCGCCTAGGCAGCCACTCAGTCGCCCTGCACGAGCTGGATCAACGCATCGGTCTCGTTGCTGGGCGCGCCTGCGGCCGCGCCGGGGCTGCGGTGCAGCCAGTGCGGCGGCAACAGGTCGCCGATACCGTTCAACCGCAAGCTGCCGGGTTCGCGCCGCCGCACCCAGCGGCACGCCTACGCTGGCAGCGACACGAGAGGGAGGCACCCCATGCCGCAGACCATTCCGAGCATCGAATCGACGCACTTCGACACCGTCATTGTCGGCTTCGGCAAGGCGGGCAAGACCCTCGCGGGGATGCTCGCGCGAGACGGTAGGCGGGTCGCGCTCGTCGAGCAGCACGACGACATGTTCGGCGGCACGTGCATCAACATCGGCTGCGTGCCGACGAAGACGCTGCTGCACGACGCCGATCTGCGCCAGCAGACCGGCAGCGACCCTGCTGCCGCCTTCGACTCCGCGATCAACCGCAAGCGCACGCTGCGCGGCAAGATGCAGGCCGCGAACCTCAAGCTCGTCGAGACGCCCGGCGCGCTCGTGATCGTCGCCCGGGCCGAGTTCACCGGCGAGCGCACGCTGCGCCTCGTCGCGGGCGACGACGAGATCACCGTCACCGCCGACAACGTGATCATCGGCACCGGCGCAACCCCGCGCATCCCCGAGATCGCGGGGCTGCCCGAGCGTGCGCTCGACGACCCGCGCGTCGTCACGAGCACCGAGCTCATCGACGCCGACCGACTCCCCCGCCGCCTCGCGGTGCTCGGGGCCGGCTTCATCGCCCTCGAGCTCGCGAACCTGTTCCGCGAGTTCGGCAGCGAGGTGACCGTGCTCAACCGCGGCGCGACGCTCGCGAAGGGCGACGACCCCGAGTCGCAGGCGGCCATCGCCGAGGTGCTCACCGGCATCGGCATCGAGCTGCGCCACGACACGAACCTCGTGCGCGTCGACGCGCCGTCCGACCCGACCGCGCCCCTCACGCTCACCCTCGAGCGCGGCGGCGAGACGAGCGAGCTCGAGGTGGATGCACTGCTCGTCTCAGCCGGCCGGGTGCCCGCCGTCGAGGGCCTCGGCCTCGAGCGCGCCGGTGTCGAGGTCGAGGGCGGCGCCATCAAGGTCGACGAGTTCCTCCGCACGACTGCCGAGGGCGTCTGGGCCGTCGGTGACGTCAACGGCGGGCCGCAGCACACCCACGTCTCGTTCGACGACCACCGCATCGTCGCCGACCAACTACTACGCAGCCTCGGCGAGGGTGGCCGCAGCCTCGCGACCCGCGGGCCGGTGCCGTCGACAACGTTCATCACGCCGCCGTACTCGCGCGTCGGGATCACCGCCGCCGAAGCGCGCAAGCGCGCGGCCGCCGAGGGCTGGGACGTCGCCGTCGCCCGCAAGAACATCGCCGACATCGCCGCAATGCCGCGCCCGAAGGCTGTCAATGACCCGCGCGGCTTCTTCCAACTTGTCGTCGACCGCGCGTCGGGGCAGATCCTTGGCGCGACGCTATTCTGCGTCGCGAGCCAAGAGGTCATCAACCTCGTCGCGCAGGCGATGCGCTTCGAGATCCCGTACACGGCACTGCGCGACGGCATCTACACGCACCCGTCGACGACCGAGGCGCTCAACGAGGTGCTCGGGCTCGTCTGAGTCGGGGCCGGGGTCGCCGGCGTGCCCTGAGGATGCTCGGGCTTAGACCATTCCGTCGTCGGCGAGGTCGATGCCCGCGTCGGTGCCCAGCGTCACGGGCGTCGCGATCATGCCGGCCGCCGCGTCGATGAGAAAGTAGCCCACGCTGATCCAGCTGCCGGTGCGCTCGACGCGGGCCTCGTATTCGGCGCGCGAGCCGAGCACGAGTCGCGTCGGCACGCTCGAAGCCGTGTTTGCGTTCGATGCGCAAAAAGCGCAAAACATGCTCAGCGCGCGTTCCCCCGCTCATAGGCTCCCCAGTACCTGGGCAACGAAGCGGAGGGAACCAAATGCGCACGCATTCGAGCAAAGCAACCGAAGTATCGGAGCACACGAGCAGTTCGGACGGCACTGTCGTCTCAGCACACGACCTGGCGACTCGGGCCGGGATGGCGATGTATGAGATCGGCGGCAATGCTGTCGACGCCGCGGTCGCGACCGCACTTGTGTGCGGTGTTATCGAGCCGACCGAGACAACCCTCGCCGGCAGCGGCTTCATGCTGATTGCATCAGACTCGATTGCCCCCACCGAAATCGACTTCGGGCCGAAAGCCCCCGCTGCGGCGCGACCCGACATGTTCGAGTTGCAAACCTACGAGGGTGACCTTCCCTCGGTACTTGGTCTCGCACCGGTCGTGGACAACGCGAATGTCGACGGCCCGCTAGCCGCAGGAGTTCCGCGTACCCTCTATGCGCTGCTCACCGCACAAGAGCATTTCGGGAGGCTCACCGCCCACGACGTTCTCGCCCCCGCTATCGCTGCCGCACGGGATGGTTTTCCAGTCGATGCGTGGTTCCTCACATCGGCGCTCAGCGACCTGGAACGACTTCGGGCCGATCCAACAGCGAGAGGGGTCTTCCTCGACGAGCAAGGTTTACCGAAGGGAGCCGTCGGTAGCGCCGGCTACGGTCCAACATTCGGACAGTATGAGCGCATTCACCAGGAACTACTTGCGTCGACGCTGGAGCACGTGGCCGAACACGGCAAGGAGTCCCTCACTCACGGCGCGATCGCGGATGCGCTGGTACAGTCCTCGACTGAGCTCGGCGGCATCCTCGCGCGCGAGGACTTGGAATCTTCGGCTCCATACATCGGGCCAGCACGTCTGCTGAAATACCGAAATGCAACGCTTGCCGCTTCTCACGCGCCCTCGGGCGCGCTCACCACGCTCGAGTCACTCGCGATTTATCAGCAAGCAGTTGACGATCCACGAGACGTTTCCGACGACGAACGACTCCGCCGACTGGCGCTGAGCCTGCGCCATGCATTCGCAGATCGTTACTACTGGCTGGGCGACACCGATTTCTCGAACCCTCCGGTCGACGAGCTGCTTAGCAATTCCTATGCGCAGGCCATCGCAGACGAAGTGGCGACCGGCCGCGACATTCCTCGGTGGGAAGAGAATGCCCCTTGGATTACCTACGCAGATTTCCCCGTTCACGATCCTCGCCACATTGTTCATGGCCAACCGACGGAAGCGCCTTGGTCCCCAACCGCTGCAAGCACCCCCACGAGCGGGACTACGCACGTATCAGCCGCAGACGCCGACGGCATGGTGGTTGCAATCACCCACACTGCTGCCAACCACTTCGGCAGCGGAATCGTTTGCCCCCGCACAGGCCTTCTCTTCGATTCCTCCATGGCATGGTTTAACGCCGCACAGGGTTCCGCAAACAGCATCAGAGGCGGAGGCCGGGCCCTCGCAAACATGGGACCTGTCCTGGCGCTACACGACGATGGGCGCAAGTCGGCCATCGGTGCGTCGGGCGGCCGCCGAATCATCAGTGCGGTTGCCCAGCTTGCGATCGAACTAATCGACAACGGAGCAACAGCAGGTGAAGCGATCGCTCGGCCGCGCATCGATGCCAGCGCCCAGCAACTCGCGCTTCCTGAAGCACTCGAGGCCACGACCGCAGTTCTTGCTGACTTAAACCCGACGACCGTCTACCACGCCAACGACCCATATCCGATGGACTTCAGCCGTCCAAATATCGCCAGATACCTCGGCAATGGTGCCACGGAATCTGCGATCGCCTCCGCACACTTCACCGCGTAAGGAACACTCATGCAAACACAGATCGCTCCAAACGAACTCGAATCGCCGACAGGCCGGGTTTCTGCAGTCAAGACTTTCTTGATCTCGGGTATCGGAACCGCCTTGGAATACTATGACTTCCTCATTTACGGGCTGGCGGCGGGACTCGTGTTCAATGTTCTGTTCTTCCCCGACGTCGATCCAGTTATCGGAACGCTGTACGCATTCGCCGCATTTGGTACGGGATTCCTCGCTCGACCCCTCGGTGGAATCATCATCGGCCACTTCGGCGACAAGATCGGTCGACGACCGATGCTCATCCTGACGTTGATCACGATGGGAGTCTCGACACTCGCGATCGGTTGCTTACCCACCTACGAAACCATCGGAGCCTGGGCGCCGGTTCTGCTCGTAGCGTTGCGCCTCATCCAAGGGTTCGCGGCTGGAGGTGAGTGGGGCGGTGCCGCCCTGTTCGGCTTGGAGAACGCGCCTCAGCACCGCAGGGGTCTCTGGGGCAGCTTCACGAGCATGGGCATCGGCCTCGGAACCTTCATCGGAATCCTCGTGTTTGCCATCACGAGCGCGGCCGCAGGCGGAGACCTTGTTGAGTTCGCGTGGCGCGTGCCGTTCTGGCTGGGTGGCGCACTCGTCTTGATCGGGCTCTTGGCGCGCATCAGCATGCCCAAGGAAGAAGCTGTCAAGGTCGCTGACTCGGCGACGATCCCGTTCGTCGAGATGTTCAAGCGCCGCCCGAAGGAAATCTTGCTCGTACTCGGCGTGAGCTACGGCTATAACACCATCGCCTACATCGGCTTTACGTTCTTCCTGTCCTACCTCACGGCCATCGGGTACGAATCGACCGATGCGCTGATCTCGCAGCTCGCCTACAGCGGCGTCCTCATCATCAGCGCGCCACTATTCGCGCTCCTCTCAGACGTAATTGGCCGAAAGAAGGTCATGATCCTCGGTGGCATCACCATGGCAATCTTCTTGTTCATTTACTTCCCAATGGTGGGCACTATGAGCATCCCGATGGCCACTTTGGCATTCGCGATCACGGGCCTCCTTACCGGTATTACGCAGGGCCCGATTCCAACCTTCTCCGGCGAACAGTTCCCTGCCCGCGTCCGGTATTCGGCGATGTCGACCGGCTACCAATTGGGTGCTGCGGTCGGTGGCGGAACAGCATCCTTCATCGCGACTTGGTTGCTCGTCGTCTTCAACAACAACCCCACTGCAGTGGCGGTCTACGGCGCATTTGTGATGCTGGTACTCGTATTGTGTTCTTTGGGACTTCGAGAAACCCACAAGCTCTCGACCGCAGAGATCAACGACGACTGACGCCCGGAGGCTTCGATTGCCGCTCGTGAAGTTACGCGACGTTGCCGACCTCGCCGGCGTCTCGCCTGCGACAGCGTCGCAGGTCTTCAGTGGCAATCGACCGGTGGCCGCGAGAACGCGCCAGAGGGTTCTCGCGGCCGCATCCACGCTTGGCTACAAGCCGAAGGAAGCCACCCGCGTGATCGGGGTGCTGGTGCGACCACCCGAGGCGATCACGAGTTTTACGACGGGCACTACGTCGTTCTCGACCATCACGGGCGCCGTATCTCTCTCCCTCCTCCACGCTGGCTTTACGGCATTCGTCTGCGGGTCATTTGACGAACTGTTGGCCAATAGCGCGCTCCTCGACGGTTCGGTCGTGTTGCATCCGAACTTTGAAGACCAAGCCATAACGGAACTTGAATCGCACAACATCCCGGTGGTTGCGCTCGACCGCGACCCGGCGGCCACTAGCTATCCATGGTGGGTCGGGGTCAACTACTACGCCTCTTTCATCAGGCTGATCCAGCACATGCAAGAAGCCGGCAGCAAGAAAATTGGACTGCTCATCGGCGAAACCGACAACGTTTACCGCCGATCGATCCTCCAGGCATACTCCACGCTGTCGGAATCGTCGGGCCAACGACAGTTGATTCGCGTACTGCCGAATGATGGCGGCGCAGCGGCCGCGCAGAAGATGACCAACCTGCTCTTCTCGGCAGCGCCTGATTGTGACGCCATCCTCACCTCATCCAGCGTGTTCGCGTCGGGTGCGCTTGCTGCATGCACCGAACGTCGCCTCCAAGTACCAAGTGATGTCAAGATTGCCTCGGTTCTCGACGGATCCCTCGCGGAGAAAGCGCCGTGTCCAATCACCAGCATGCGCTTGGACACCACGCTCATTGCTTCGCAGGTGGTCGACCTGCTCGAGCGCCGTCTTGCGAAGCAGGCCGCGCCGCAGGTGCACCAGACTGTGTTGCTCGACCTAGTGCCTCGAAGGTCAACTCAGGCGATGGACGCTGGCTAAAACTCGTCGGCAGCCGTGCGCCTAGTTCCCGCTCGTCGGCAGCTGCCTGTAGACCTCGTCGGTGACGGGCTCGAGCCACTCATTGCTCACGTCTTTGCCGGGCGTGATGAACGCGACGTACGAGAACCACGAGTCGGCCTTCGCTCCGTGCCAGTGCTTCGTGCCGGCGGGCACGCGAATCGAGCTGCCGGGTTCCATGCTCACCGGTTCCTGAGCCTCGATCTGCAGCCAGCCGCTGCCAGCGGTGCAGAGCAGAATCTGGTCGCCGCCTCCCTCGGTGCCGTGGTGGATGTGCCAGTTGTTGCGGCAGCCCGGCTCGAACGACACGTTACTCACGGGCGTGCCGCCGTCGGTGAGCGGTGCCAGGTAGCTCTGGCCGATGAAGTACTGGGCGTACGCCTCGTTCGACTCGCCGATCGGGAAGATCTGCTCGAATTCGCTGGTGCTCACAATTGCTCCTCAAAGACGTTGAAGGTGATGATTCGGTGCGACGGGAGCCACGATAGGCCCGCGATTTGGGCGCCGTTCCCGACCTTCTCGACGAGCGGATGCGATGGCTCGCCTCCGCCCGAGATGGCCGAGCATCCGTCGCGCGTATCCGCAACAATGCTCCTCTCGCGGCGTCACAACAAGGGAACGATCTCTCCCCGCTACCGCGATTAACCGCATCCAGCGCATGGCCAAGACAAAGAACTTCGGTGGGCCCCTCCCTCAATAGGAAGCGGCCCACGGAAGCAATTGATCAACGAAGATCAGCCTTCGCGCACCCCACACCAAGACGCCAGGAACAGCGCCATCGACTTCGTGCACTTGCGCACGGATTCCACGCTGACTCGCTCATCGAAACCGGCTCATCGCAATCGAGGGTGTAGGAGTGGTCTGAAGCCGCCGGCTTCGAGCAGTGACCGTGTGATGTAGTGAGTCAGGTTGCGGAAGCCCAGGGCCGAGCCGCGGAGGTGTTCGAGGCGCCCGTTG
>NZ_JASCYH010000056.1:0-9975 GCF_030011715.1 Gulosibacter sediminis
GCCAACCCCCCCCCCCCCACCCCGCGCGGGGGGGGGGCCCCCAACACCCCCCCCCCCCCCACGCCCCGTTTGCTGAGCTGGTGCGCTTGCTTAGACTTGCGCACCGTCGGTGCGCGGCGCGGCCTCGCCGGCCTCGGCGGCCGACTGCTGCTTCTCGATCTCGGCGCGCACCTCGTCCATGTCGGCGGCGGCAACGGCCTCGATGACCTGCTCGACGGCGGCCGCGGGCAGCGCGCCAGCCTGGTTGAACATGAGCACGCCGTCGCGGAACGCCATGAGCGTCGGGATCGAGCGGATGCCGAGTTCACCAGAGAGCTGCTGGTTCGCCTCGGTGTCGACCTTGCCGAAGGTGATGTCGGGGTGAGACTCGCTCACCTTTTCGTAGATGGGGCCGAACTGGCGGCACGGACCGCACCAGGCGGCCCAGAAATCGACGAGGTGAATGCCCTCGCCAGTCACGGTCTCCATGAAGTTCTGCTCGTTGAGCTCAGTGGTTGCCATAAACGCCTCCTCGTGCCGCACCCTCGGTGCGGAGTCCAATCGATAGTTGAGAGAACACACGGCCCGGTGGTCATATTCCACCGGGCCGTGTGCGTGGGTATCAGTTCTCGCGGTCGGGGCGCTCGAACGGCGAGGCGTCGCCATTCTCCGCGTCGTCGCCGTCGTCGGTGAACGCGTCGAAGCTCAGCGCATCCGAGTCGCCACGCTGCGGTGTCTCGGCTTCGGCGTCGGCCGCCAACGCGTCGAACGGCGACGCATCGCCGGTGTCGCTCGCGGGCGTCGCGTCCTGCGCGTCCGACTCGCTCGGCGCATCCGCAACGATGTCATCAAACGCCGACGAGGTCGCGGGGGCGTCCGCACCCGAGTCCGTGGTGTCGCCGAGGAGGTCGGACGCGCGCAGCGGCTCGTCCTCTCTCGAGACGCCGCCGCCGAGGGGCGCGATGGTCTCGGGCTCGGCCTTCTGCTTCGGCGCGTCGTCGTCGGGGTCGGCGACGTTGAGGCTGCCCTCGGCCGTGGTGCGGCCGGGAACTTCGTAGTAGTTGTAGAGCTCGTCCTCTTCTTCGGGCGAGAGGTTCTGGTCGATCTCGGTGAACGGTGCGCTGTGCACCTTCGCCTTGTCGTAGGGCACCGTGATGCGCTTCTCGGTCTGCTCCGACTCGTCGAGCGGAATGAAGTACTCCTTGGTGCCAAACATGCCAGTCTTCACCGTGACCCAGTTCGGCTCCTGCGTTTGGTCGTCGAGGTAGACCTGGCCGACGCGACCGATCTTGGCGCCGTTCTTGTCGAAGACGGTCGACTGGAAGATGAGCAGCAGCGCGGCCTCGGCCTCGCGGGCGGCGAGTTCCTCTTCGGTCGGCGCGGCATTCTCGACCTCGTTCGGGGCAACCGAGATCTCGTCGTCGCCGACCTCGAGGGCCTCGATCGAGGCGTCGCCGGAGTCATCGGACGGGCTCACGGCGTCGGCGGGCACCGACGCTGCGTCGTCGCTGGTCGGATCGACAGCGTCGTCCTGAAAGTCGTTCGAATCAGCCATTGCTTTCCTCTGCGGTTGGACTTCGCGCGAATACACGCACTGTGCAGACTACCCAATCACGCACAGCGCACGCTGCCCGCTAGCGGTCACCGGGTGGCGTCAAGGGCGGCAAACCATCGGCGAGCCGCTGCTGCGGGGTCGCGTCGTCGTCGCGGTGCGCTGCAGTTTCAGTGGGCGCCGCACCGGTCTCTGCGTCGGTAGGGCGGTCACCGCCGTTCGTCGGGGCGGACACGCTGCCTTCCGCTTGCGGGCGGCCCGTCGACCGCTCGGACTGGGGGTGCTGCGTTGGCTGCTGAGGAGCCGACTGTTGCGGACCGGCTTGCTGGGGCTCGCTCGGTCCCGCGGGCCAGGACGGCCCCTGCGGGCCGGGGTTGGCGCGGCCAGGGCGGGCACCGCCTCGGCCGCGTCGCGCGCGGCGAATGAGGCGACGGATGACCGCGAACCAGAGCACCGAGATGATGAGCGCGAAGATCACGAGGCCGGGAATCGCGTAGCCGAGGCCCTGCACGAAGCGGCCGAG
This sequence comes from Gulosibacter sediminis, assembly GCF_030011715.1. NCBI lineage: Bacteria > Bacillati > Actinomycetota > Actinomycetes > Micrococcales > Microbacteriaceae > Gulosibacter > Gulosibacter sediminis. Next base: position 2,055 of record NZ_JASCYH010000056.1, read on the forward strand.
CGACGACACGAAGTCGTGCCAGCCCTGGCCGAGGCCGTCGAGGAAGGTGCCGCCGTTGTCGTCGTCGGGCGACGTGTACTCGGTGCTGAAGTTCACCGTCACGGTCGACATCGCGACGTCGTCGTCGAGCACCTCGAGCTGACTCTCGAGACTCTGCAGCTCGGCCTGACGCTCGCTGAGCTTCTCCTCAACCTCGAGCAACTCGGTGACGTTGTCGGTCGCCTCGAGCATGGCCTCGAGCGAGGTGATCGACGATTCGAGCGCCGAAATGCGCGACTCGAGGTCGACCTTCTCCATCGTGACGTCCTGTGCGCTCGACTGCAGGCTCGTTACGTCGCCGAACTCGCTCAGTTCGGCGACGAAGGCGTCGTGGTCTTCGGCCGGCACGCGCACCGTGACATTGGAGCTCGGGCGGCTCGAGTCGAGCGACTCGTCGCGGGCCTCGATGTAGCCGCCGTACTTGTCGGTGAGGCCACGCAGCCCCGAGACGGCGCCGGGCACATCCGTTACGGTGACATAGGCGGAGGTCGTGGTGATAACCGCGCGCTCGGCGGTGGTGCCCGAATCGCCGGTCTGTTCCTGGGGCGCGGCCTCATCTTGCGCGCCGCCGTCGCTCGGCGCGTAGTCCTGCTGTGGATCGGAAACCTGCTGGTCGCCGGCGCTGGAGGAGGCACCGGGGCCGACGGCACAGGCGGTGAGCAGGCCCACAAGAGCGAGCCCACCCGTGAGGGAGGCAAGGAGGCGTCGTCGTGTCGGAGTCATGCCCTCAGTCTCCGCGCTTCGGGGAGTGAAATCGTCACCCTCACGTCAGATCGTGACCCTGGCGACACGCAACGCAGGGCGGATTTTCGCTGCGGGCGGGAACTTTCCGCCCGGCGCACCTAGCCGAAGAGGTCCGGGTCTTTGCCCGCGCGCTCGCCGGTGTCGAGCGCGGCGATGGCCGCGAGGTCGGCGTCGCTGAGGCGCACCTGCAGCGACTCGAAGTTCTCCCGCTGGCGGTCGGGGTGCACCGACTTCGGGATCACGACGTTACCGATCGCGAGCTGCCACGCGAGGATCGCCTGCGCGGGCGTGCATCCGTGCTGTTGTGCGATGACCTGCACCGTGGGGTTCTCGAGGTCGATGCCGCGGCCGAGCGGCGACCATGCCTCGGTGACGATGCCGTGCTCGTCGTGGAACGCGCGCAGCTCAGGCTGTTGGAAGCGCACGTGCAGCTCGACCTGGTTGGCCTCCGGCGTCTCCCCAGTTTCGTCGATGAGACGCTGCAGGTGGGTCGGCGTGAAGTTGGCGACACCGATGGCGTGCGCGCGTCCCTCGTCGCGCAGACGGAGCAGGGCCTCCCACGTCTCGACGAACTTGTTCTGCGCGGGCGACGGCCAGTGGATCAGGTAGAGGTTGACCTCCTCGACGCCGAGCTCCTCGAGCGAGTCGTCGAACGAGCGCAGGGTGGCGTCGTAGCCGTGGCTGTCTTGCCACACCTTCGTCGTGAGGAACACTTCGTCGCGGTCGATGCCGCTGCGGCGAAGGCCCTCTCCGACGCCTGCTTCATTTGCGTAGAGGGTGGCCGTGTCGAAGTGGCGGTAGCCGATCTCGACTGCAGACTCGATCGCGCCGGGCACATCCTCGTTGCTGATCTTGTAGACGCCGAGGCCGAGGAGTGGGATGCGACTGCCGCGGCGCAGTTCACGTGTAGGCGAAAGTTCACTCACGCCCTCGACCATATCCCTCGGCGGTGACCCGCGCATCCGGTCGGCTAGATCTCCTGCCGGAGATCGATGATGGGTCCTGCTCCAGTATCGGCTTTCGGTTCGAGGCTTGCCTGACGCAGGTCGGGGTGCCAGCGGATCGTCGAGACTGCGACGAGGAAGGCCGCGGTGACGAGGCCCGAGGCGACATAGAGGCCGCCGCGCGAGCCGAGGTGGTCAATCGCAATTCCCGCGAGGCTGCTCGCCAGCGACGAGCCGAACATGATCGCGGTCGCGAGCCAGCCGAAGGCCTCGGCAGTGTCGCTGAAGCGCACCTTCGCGCTGACGCTCGCGTTCGCCACTGCAATGACGGGCGCGCAAGAGGCGCCTGCGACGAACAGACCGATCGCGAGCAGCCACGGGTTTTCAGCAACGAGGAGCGCGAGCATCGTGCCGACGACGGCCAGGAACACCCGCGAGGTGAGCGAGCTACGGCGCATCGGCAGGTTGCCGGTGAGCAGGCCGCCGGCAAACGAGCCGACTGCCGAGACCGCGAGGATCACACCGGTGATGGGGGAGTCGTGGCCGTAGTGCGCGACGATCGACGCGTCGATGGCGCCCCAGATGCTGAGCGTGAGCATAAGCACGACGCACATGATGACGACGACGGGGTTGCGCAGCACTGCGCCCATGCGCCGAGGTGAGGGCGGAATCTTCACCATGCCGATTTCGGGCGCGCTCGCGAACCAGACGCTGCCGACGAGCAGCACGATCGCGGCGATGAGGATCGTGATGCTCGTGTCCCAGATCGCGCCGATGCCGATCGTGACGAGCGGGCCGAGGATCCAGATGAGCTCCTGCAGCGTCGCGTCGAACGAGAAGAGCGTGACGAGCTTCGGTCCGCGCACGAGGGTGGGGTAGACGGTGCGCACGGCCGACGACACCGGGGGCACCGTGATGCCGGCGACAAACGCGACGGCGGCGGTCAGCCAGGTGGTCATCGGCACGACTGCGATGGCACCGAGCGCGAGGGCACAGACGACCATGGTCGGCACGAGGATGCCGCGCATGCTGAATCGACTCATGAGGCGGCCGCCGAGCGGGCCGGCGATGCCCTCGGCGATGCCGAACGCGGCGAGCACGATGCCGGCGGCCGTGTAGCTGCCGAGGCGCTGCTCGACGTGGATCAGCAGTCCAATCGCGAGCATGCCGGTGGGGAAGCGGGCAGCAAGCTGCGAGAACAGGAGTCGGGCAACTCCCCGCGACCGCAGCACCTCAAAATAGTGACGCACGCCACGAGCCTAGTTGAGGGCTCGTGGCGTGCGTGACGCGGAATGCGTTCGGCTTAGGCGTCCCAACCGGATGCGCGCAGTGCCTCGCGCACGGCGTCCTTGACTGAGTAGGGAACGAGGGTTCCCCGCACCTCGACGTCTTGGCGGTGGCCGTGGCCGCCGACGAAGATGATGTCGTTCTCGTTCGCGAGCGAAACGGCCTTCGCGATGCCCTCGGCCGAGTCACCGATCTCGTAGACCTCGCGGTCGGGGAACTCGGTGTGGAGCGTATCGACGAGCGTCTTGCGGATCGCCGCAGGGTCTTCGAAGCGGGGGTTGTAGTCGGTGACCACGACGACGTCGGCGATCGCGGCCGAGCGAGCCATGTCGGGGCGCTTCGTCTGGTCGCGGTCACCGTCGGCGCCGAACACCATGAACAGGCGACCCTTCGTGAACTGGCGCAGCGTCGTCAGTACGGCCGCGAACGACGCCGGCGTGTGGCCGTAGTCGACGTAGACGCGGGGTCCGGAGCCGCCGGCATTGACGGGGTCGAGGCGGCCGGGCAGCGTGAATTCGACGCCTCGCTCGTTGTCGAGCGCTTCGAGGAAGCGGTCGAAGGCGAAGCCCGCCTCGACGAGGGCGACGACGGCAAGCGCGAGGTCGACCGCGACGAACGAGCCGGGCTGGTTCACCCAGCTTGTGAGCGAGCGGCCATCGGGCGAGGTGAGCGTGAATTCCGTACGGTCGAGCTCGACCTCGCGGGTCGTGACGTGCCAGTCGGCCGCGGTTTGCGCATCCGTGCTGATCGTTGTGACCGGCACCTTCGCCTCGTTCGCGAGGCGCGCGCCCCACTCGTCGTCAACGAGCGTGACGGCGTGGCCGACCCGGTCGGGGGTGAACAGCGCGAGCTTCGACGCGAAGTAGTTGTCCATCGTGCCGTAGTCGTCGAGGTGGTCCTGGGCGAAGTTCGTGAAGATGGCGCTTGAGAAGAACAGGCCGTCGATGCGGTGATGTGTGATCGCCTGCGCCGACACCTCGATCGCGGCAGCTTCAACCTCGGCGAGGCGGAAGGCGGCGTTCAGCGCGTGCAGGTCGTCGGCCTCGGGCGTCGTGAGGCGACCAGAGTCGCGGGTCGTGATGCTCGTGTCGCCGATGCGGCGCTCGACCGTGCCCGAGAGGCCGCTGCGAACGTCGAGCGCGCGTAGGAGGGCGTCGACGAGGTAGGCGGTGGTGGTCTTGCCATTGGTGCCGGTTACACCGATGAGTACGGGGGAGTCACGGTGCGTGCCGTAGACGAGCGCGGCGACCTGGCCGAGTACCGCGCGGGGGTCTGGATGCACGAGCACGGGCAGGCCCGCCTCGCTCGCGAGTTCGACGCCGGTCGGGTCGGTGAGCACTGCGGTGGCACCGGATTCGGCCGCCTTGGCCGAAAACTTGGCGCCGTGCGTGCGTGCGCCGGGGAGTGCGACGAAGAGCGAGCCTGCGACGACAGTGTTGGTCGAGCTCGAAACACCGTTCACCTCGACGTCACCGTTGGTGGCTGTGGTGTCGGCAAAGGTCGCACCGACGGTCTGGGCGATCGATTCGAGGTGTGTCGCGGGAAGACCTTCGGGGCGTGCGGGGTTGTAACTCATGGGTGCTCCGTAAGACGGGTTGAGGGCCGGTACGAACGCTAGTGGATTGGCGTCCAGAACGGCACTTGGACACGGTGAGCGGCGGCAGATTTGCCGGGTCGTTCGCGCCAGGCAAAGCATGTCGGAGGCGCATGGTCGACTTGTCTTGTCAGTGTGCATCGAACTGTGGAGGCGATGTGGATAACACCCGAAAAACTGTGCAGACACGCCGTGAACCTGTGGATGTTCATGTGGATAATTACACGCTTGTAATCCGAGATGTAGTGGTGCTAGATTCCTTGGACACAACATCTAGTGGCGCCACCGCTTCGGCGACACCATGACGATCGCAAAGTTTTACCCAAGTCAGATCTCGTTTAGTTAGGCAGCAGCATGACCGTTTCCGTGTACAGCAAGCCCTCCTGCGTTCAGTGCACCGCGACCTACCGTGCCCTCGACAACCAGGGCATTGAGTACGAAGTCTTCGACGTCTCGGCTGACGACAAGGCGCTCGAGGCCGTCAAGGCACTCGGGTACCTGCAGGCACCGGTCGTCGTGACTGAGGACGACTCCTGGTCGGGCTTCCGCCCCGACAAGATCACCGAACTCGCGCAGCTGCGCAGCGCGTAACTTCGGGAGGTGGCATGTCTGGCCTCGTGTATTTCTCGAGTGCTTCGGGAAACACGCACCGGTTTCTGACCAAGCTGGGGCGCGAGGCCAGGCGCATCCCTCTCTATACCCACGAACCCACGATCCTCGCCGATGAGCCGTATGTGCTCATTATTCCCACTTACGGCGGGGGTACACCGAAAACCGCGGTACCCAAGCAGGTCATTAAGTTCTTGAACCTCCGAGAGAATCGGGAACTGCTGCGCGGCGTCATCGGCGCCGGGAACACCAACTTCGGTCGGGCATACGGTCTGGCGGCCGACGTCATCGCGGCGAAATGCCAGGTACCCGTGCTCTACCGCTTCGAACTCTTCGGCACTCCAGAAGATGTGCAGAACGTCAACAAGGGATTGGACCAGTTTTGGCAACAGCAACCGACGCTCGCGACGACGTGATCACGATCGAGGCCCCGAAGAAGGGGCAGAGCTCGGGTATTGATTACCACGCGCTCAACGCGATGCTGAACCTCTACGACGCCGAGGGTCGAATTCAGTTCGACAAGGACCGTGAGGCAGCGCGCGAATACTTCTTGCAGCACGTCAACCAGAACACCGTGTTCTTCCACGACCTCGAGGAACGCCTCACCTATCTCGTCGACAACGAGTACTACGAGGGCGGCGTCATCGAGCAGTACTCGCTCGAGTTCATTGGTCAGCTGCGCGACCGCGCCTACCGCGCGAAGTTCCGCTTCCCGACCTTCCTCGGCGCGTTCAAGTTCTACACCTCGTACGCGCTGAAGACCTTCGACGGCCAGCGTTACCTCGAGCGCTTCGAGGACCGCGTGCTCATGGTCGCGCTCGGCCTCGCGCAGGGCGACGAGAAGCTCGCCACCGCGCTCGTCGACGAGATGGTCTCGGGCCGCTTTCAGCCCGCCACCCCGACCTTCCTCAACGTTGGTAAGAAGCAGCGCGGCGAGTATGTCTCGTGCTTCCTCCTGCGCATCGAAGACAACATGGAGTCGATTGGTCGCTCGATCAACTCGGCGCTGCAGCTCTCAAAGCGCGGCGGCGGCGTCGCCTTCAGCCTGAGCAACGTGCGCGAGGCTGGCGCCCCAATCAAGCACATCGAGAACCAGTCGAGCGGCATCATCCCGATCATGAAGCTGCTCGAAGACAGCTTCAGCTACGCGAACCAGCTCGGCGCTCGCCAGGGCGCCGGCGCGGTGTACCTCAGCGCGCACCACCCAGACATCATGCGCTTCCTCGACACGAAGCGCGAGAATGCCGACGAGAAGATCCGCATCAAGACGCTCTCGCTCGGTGTCGTGATTCCCGACATCACGTTCCAGCTCGCGAAGCGCAAGGAGCCGATGTACCTCTTCTCGCCTTACGACGTCGAGCGCGAGTATGGCAAGCCCTTCGGCGACATCTCGATCACCGAGCACTACTACGAGATGGTCGACAACGCGAAGATCCGCAAGCACAAGATCGACGCGCGCCAGTTCTTCCAGACGCTCGCCGAGATTCAGTTCGAGTCGGGTTACCCGTACATCGTGTACGAAGACACCGTGAACCGTGCGAACCCCATCGAGGGCCGCATCAACATGTCGAACCTCTGCAGCGAGATCCTCCAGGTCAACTCGCCGTCCACCTATCACGACGACCTCTCGTACGACCACATCGGCGAGGACATCTCGTGCAACCTCGGCTCGATGAACATCGCGCTCGCGATGGACTCGGACAGCCTCGGCAAGGCGGTCGGCACGGCCATCCGCGCGCTCACCGCAGTGAGCGACATGTCGAGCATCGACTCGGTGCCGTCGATCCGCGAGGGGAACGACGGCTCGCACGCGATTGGCCTCGGTCAGATGAACCTGCACGGCTACCTCGGTCGCGAGCGAATCCACTACGGCTCCGAAGAGGGTCTCGACTTCACGAACATGTACTTCTACACGGTCGTGTACCACGCGATCCGTGAGTCGATGGAGATCGCGCGCGAGCGCGGCGTGCGCTTCCGCGGCTTCGAGAACTCGAAGTATGCGTCGGGCGAGTTCTTTGACAAGTACACCGAACAAGAGTGGGCGCCGAAGACCGAGCGCGTGCGCGAGCTGTTCGCCGAGCACCACATCCCGACGCAGGATGACTGGCGCGAACTCAAGGCGCTCGTCCAGCAGCACGGCATGTACAACCGCAACCTGCAGGCGGTGCCGCCGACCGGTTCGATCTCGTACATCAACAACTCGACCTCGTCGATCCACCCGATCGCCTCGAAGATCGAGATCCGCAAGGAAGGCAAGATCGGCCGCGTCTACTACCCGGCGCCGTTCATGGACAACGACAACCTTGAGTACTTCGAGGACGCCTACGAGATCGGCCCCGAGAAGATCATCGACACCTATGCCGAGGCGACGCAGCACGTCGACCAGGGCATGTCGTTGACGCTCTTCTTTAAGGACACCGCGACGACCCGCGACATCAACAAAACGCAGATCTACGCGTGGACCAAGGGCATCAAGACGATCTACTACATTCGCCTCCGTCAGCTCGCGCTCGAGGGCACCGAGGTCGAGGGCTGCGTCAGCTGCATGCTCTAGCACTCTTCTCACCCCAACTCGCAGAACGGCCGGACCCCTTTCGGGGCTCGGCCGTCCTCCGTTTCCACTCTCACACGGTGCCGACCCGCAACGACGTGCCGCCGAGGGGGTTGAGTGGTCGTTTTTTGTAGTTTTGGCGGTGCCAAAACT
>NZ_JASCYH010000057.1:0-9926 GCF_030011715.1 Gulosibacter sediminis
CGTTTTTTGTAGTTCTGGCACAGCCAGAACTACAAAAAACGACCACTCAACCCTCCGAAAGGAGGGTGCGGAGGGTCTTTGTGACGCGGGCGTGACGCAGCGCGAGTGGGGCGTAGGCCGACGCGAGCGTCGGGTCGGGAGGCGTGACGCTGCCCCAGCGCACCATCGCGCGCCCAGCCGCCGCGAAGTCGGAGTGGAGGCCGCTGCCTACGGCCGCGCACATCGCGGCACCAAGCCCGGCCGAGTCGGTCAGCTCGGGCACCCGCACCGCAACGCCGAACAACGCCGCGAACAGTTCCACGAGCAGCGGATTCTTCGCGCCCCCACCGCTCAGAATCACGCTGTCAACCGGCCGCCCCAGTTCCAAAGCCGCAGCGACCACGTTGCGGTGCATCGTGAACGCGATCGCCTCGAGCACCGCGCGAAACAGCTCGCCGCGATGCTGCGAACCATCGAAGCCGATGAACGCCCCGCGCCACTCGGGATGCGCATCCGGCGCCAGCCAGTCGAGCACGGCCACGAGCCCGCCTGAGCCGGCCGGAGCATCCGCCGCGAGCCTCGTCAACGACTCCTCGTCGGCGTCGCCGAAGAGGTCGCGCAGCCAGCTCACCGTCCACATGCCCCGGCGAATGCCCTCCGACTCAAACAAGAAACGGCCAGGCTCCGCCGCCGCGTTCACCCAGAACGCGTCGCCGTCGGGCGCAAACGCGTCGCCAACGACCATGCCCGTCACATAAGTCCCGAGCGACACGAGCGCGGCCCGCGTGTCCGCGAGCCCGGCCCCGATCGCCTCGACCGCCTTGTCGTTCGACGTCGCGAACACCGCGACGCCAGCGGGAAGCCCGGTCGCCGCCGAAGCAGCAGCCGTCACAAAACCCAGCGACTCCCCCGGCTGCACGAGCCCAAACAGCTGCTCCCGCGCGACCCCAAAGGCCGCGAGTGCATCCGCCCCAAGCCACGAACCACGCGCGACATCGACCGGCCACGCGCCGAGATAGTTCCCGGCCGTATCGACCGCCTGCCCGGTCAACCGATGCGTCAGGTACCCCGAGCACGTCGTCACGAAGAACTCGTCGGCCGACTCGGCGACGTGCGGCCGCCCGACGCGCACGTCCATCCAACTCATCATCGGCCGCGCGAGCGTGCCGTCGCGCCGCAAGACCGCGCGGCAAAACCGAATGCCGCACAGCCCCACGGCGGCAATCGCCGCATCCACAGGCAACTCACCCATCGCCGCCCGGCTCGCGCGCGCGACCGCATCCCACACGTCGTCGTCGGGGTGCATCCACTCGCCCGCACCCCCGGCGACATACGGTCGCAGGGCCGCGCGCCCCTGCGCAACTACCTCGCCGTCGCCCCGAAACACCGTGACCTTGGCCGACTGCGAGCCGCAGTCAATCCCGACGATGAGCGGTTCGGATGCTGAGCCCGGGCCACCCGCGGATGCGCCCGCCGAGTTCGTCCCGGATGCGCTGGCCGAGTTCGTCCCGGATGCGCTGGCCGGGTTCGTCCCGGATGCGCCGGCCGGGCTCGTCCCCAATGCGCCAGCCCCGCTCACCCCGCCAAGACTCACTCGACCCCCGGATAAATCGTGCCGAAGTTCATAATCCCCTCGGAGTCGAGCCCACGCTTGAGCACCTCGAGCAGCGCGTACGCCGAGCCGTGCTCCTCGAGCGTCCACGGCGTGCGGTACTTGCCGATGCCGTGGTGGTGCACCATGGATCCGCCGTGGCGCAGCGCCTCCTCGACGATGATCGCGTTGAGCGGCACGTGGTACTCGGCGATCTCGTCGCGCGGCTCGACCTGAATGCGGTAGTCGTACACGAAGTAGAGGTTCGTGCCGCTCTGGTACGAGTGCGAGGAGTGGCCGCCGAGCAGCGTGAGGTCGTCGGCCCGCGGAAACTCGGTGCGGATGCGCGACATCACGGCCTCGAACAGGTTCTTCACCTGGCTCCAGTTCACCGAGACCTCGGTCGTGTAGCCGAGCTCGTGATGCTCAAGCATGTGCTCGACCTCGGCGTCGATCTTGTCCTGGCCCCAGTTGAGCCCGTCGAACCAGGCCTCGATGAGCGCCGGGTCGACCCACTCGTGCGGCACCTCGGCGAAGATCTCCTCGATGCCCGCGGCCGTCGCATCAGCGACGCCGCGCGGGCCCTCGGCCACGAACACGACCACGGCCTTGCCGCCGGCAAAGTGCGAGAAGTGCTGCCCCGCATCCTCTTCGGAGTACACGCGCGCGACCGACGGCCGGTAGCCCTCAACGATGACCCGGCGCAGCGCCTCGGTGCCCGCCGGCAGCGATTCGACGAGGTAGCCGAGAAACCGCAGGTTCTCGGGCTGGTAGGCGAACACCTTGATCGTCACCTCGGTGATGAAGCCAAGCGCGCCCTCGTTGCCGATCGCGAGGTGGCGAATGTCGGGCCCGGCCGCGCGCCGCGGCACCGACTTGATGCGCACGACGCCGGTGTCGGGGAACACCGCCTCGAGCCCGAGCACCATGTCTTCGATGCCGCCGTAGAGCGTCGAGAACTGCCCGATCGAGCGGGTCGCGACGAGCCCGCCGTACTGCGCGAGCGGCTTCGACTGCGGCGAGTGGCCCGTGGTCAGCCCGCGCTCCCGCAGAACATCCTCGAGGTGCTGCAGCGGCACGCCGCACTGCACGGTCACCGTCATGTCGGTCTCGTTGATGTCGAGAATCTCGTTCATCTGCGAGCCGTCGAGCACGATCGAGTCGGCCACGACGGTCTCGAGCCCGCCCTCGGTCGCGGTGCGCCCGGTGCGCGGCACGACGTTGATGCGGTGCGCCTTCGCGAACTCGAGCACGCGCGCAACGTCGTCGGTCGAGCGCACGTAGGCGATCACCGACGGGAACGGCCCGTCGAAGATGCCGTGCGCGGCCGAGTACTTCTTGAAGCGGTCGACGCTCGCGGCACGAAGCGTATCGGGATCGGTGTCGAGCTGGGATGCGCCGAGAATTTCGGCGAGGCCGGTCACGATCTCGGGGGCGGATAGGTCAGCGCGGGACGCCACCATGGTTGATCTCCATTTCGGGTCGAGCAGTTGAGTGAAGACAGTTGGGAAGAAAAGTTAGAAAGAACGGATGCGCCTACCGCACGAGATACCCGCCATCGACCGACAGCACGTGGCCGTTGACGTAGTTCGAGGCGTCGCTCGCGAGAAACACGAGCGGGCCCATGAGGTCGCGCACCTCGCCCCAGCGCCCGGCCGGGATGCGGTCGAGGATGCGCTGGTTCTCGCCCGGCTTGCTGCGGGTTTCGGCGGTGATCGCCGTCGCGAAGTAGCCGGGCGCGAGCGCGTTCACCTGAATACCGTGGGCGCCAAGCTCGTCGGCGTACGCCTTCGTGAGCCCCGCGATGCCGTGCTTCGTCGCGGCGTAGGCCGGCGAGTCGAGCCCGCCGAGAAACGCGAACAGCGACGCGATGTTGATCATCTTGCCGCTGCCGCGCGGAATCATGTGCTTCGCCGCGAAGTGGCTCAGCTCGAACGCGGCGGTGAGGTTCACCGCGAGCATCGGGTCCCACTCGGCCCGGCCGAAGTCGGTGACCCCGGCGAGCCGCACGATGCCCGCCGAGTTGACCAGCACATCCAGCTGCCCAAACTCGCGCACGCAGTCGTCGATCACCCGCTCGGGCACACCCTCGTCGGTGAGGTTCGCGACGGCGCAGCGCACCTCGCCGCTGCCGGGGCGCACGAGCGCGGCGGTCTCCCCCGCATCCTCGAGCACCGAGGGCACGTAGACGTTCGCCCCGGCGTTCGCGAGCGCGACGGTGAAGCCCTGCCCGAGCCCGGTGTTGCCGCCGGTCACGAGCGCGGTCTTGCCCGCGAGCGAGAAGAGGTCGAGCGAGAAGCCCGAAAGGTCAGCCTGCGACATGAGGCATCTGCCCTTCTGTGAGGGTCACGGTTTCGTGCACGACGCCCGACCCGGCCGCGGCCACCGGGTCGCCGAGCTGCGTCAGCCGCAGCTCGCGGCGCATGAGGTCTTCGTAGAGCTTGAACGGCGTCATCTCGCCCGCGGTCGGCCCGTACTGCGCGAGGGCGCGGCGGTAGACCTGCTCGACGAGGCTCGAGAGCTCGACCGGCACGCCGACCGAGCGGGCGAGGTCGATCGACAGCCCGAGATCCTTGCACGCGAGCGCAATCGCGAAGCCCTCGTCGTAGTCGCCCTGGTTGAGGATCGACAGCACGTCCTGCTCGAGGAAGTTGCTGCGCGCCGGGCTCGCGATGAGCGCCGAGCGCAGCACGCCGAGGTCGACGCCGGCCGAGGCGCCGATAGCGAGCACCTCCGACGTCGCGACGAGGTGCGAGAACCAGAGCTGGTTGATGAGCAGCTTCACGGCGTAGCCGGCGCCGGCGCCGCCCACGAGGAAGATGCGCTCGGGGTCGCCCATTGCCTCGAGCACGGGCCGCACGCGGGCGTACTCGGCGGCCTCGGCGCCGACGAAGATCTGCAGCGTGCCGTTCGCCGCGCCCACCGACATGCCGCTCACCGGCGCGTCGATGAGCACGAGCCCGCGGTCGAAGAACTCGGCGCGAATCGTGGCGAGCACCTCGGGCACCGAGGTCGACATTTCGATCCAGATACCGCCGTCGCGAATGCCGGCCAGGATGCCGTGCTCGCCTCGGGCGACCGCGTCGACGATTTTCGGGGTGGGCAACATCGTGATGACGATGTCGCTGTTCGCGGCGACCGTGCGCGGGTCTTCCGCCCACGTTGCGCCGCGCGCCACCAGTTCATCGGCCGCTTCGGGCCGTGCGTCGGTGACGATGAGCGGGAATCCCGCTCGCAGGATGTTTCGGGTCATGCCCGATCCCATATTGCCGAGACCGATAAAGCCGATCACCGGCAGGTCCGAAGTGGTCATTCAGGCTCCTCAGCCGTCGTTTCGGGGGTGTAGAAGGGGTTTCTCGGATGCGCGCGGGCGGCGAGTACGTCGCCGAGCGCCGGGACCTGGGTTGCGCCGTTGCGCAGCGCGGTGCGCGTGGCGGTGCGGTTGTTGCGGTAAATGGTGTCGGCGTCGTCGGCGCCCGGGTTGACCCAGACGGCCGCGATGATGACCGTCGAGTCGACCTCGGTTTCGGCGATGACGCCATCGGCGACGGCGTCGGCGACGCCCGCCGCGACGCCCGCCTGCGCCGGCCCCCAAATGTGGTTGCCGTGCGCGTCGTCGGCGGGCGCCGACTTCGTGACGAAGAGGGTGAAGGGCTTCACCGGCAGCGAGGGCGCGAGCACCGCGACGAAGGGCACGTGCCCCGCGCTCGGGGAGGCGAGGGCGCCGGCCCAGGCCGAGCCAGCGGGCCCCTCGCGGTCGCCGAACACGGTGTTGATGTGCGCCGCGTTGACGCCCTCACCGACGAACGATTCGCCAAGTTGCAGGGCCGTCACTAGATGAGTCCGTTCTCGGTGAGGAAGTCGATCGCGACGTCCTGCGGCTCTTCGCCGTCGACGTCGACGCGCTGGTTGAGTTCCTGCATGACCTCGGTCGTGAGCAGCGGGGTCAGCTCAGCCAGCACATCCGCCACCTCGGGGTATTCGTCGAGGATCGACTGCTGTATCGTGAACGCGCCCTGGTAGGCCGGGAAGAACTCCTGGTCGTCCTCGAGCACGGTCAGGTCGAGGGCGGGGATGCGGCCGTCGGTCTCGAAGACCTCGCCGAAGTTGCAGTCGGTGCCGTCGGCCGTGGCCGTGTAGATCACGCCGGTGTCGAGCATGACGACATTGCTGTCGGGCACGTCGATGCCGTACGCCTCCGAGACGCCGGGCCAGCCGTCGTCGCGCGTCGAGAACTCGCTCTCGATGCAGAACGTCTGCTCCTCTTCGGGCAGCGCGGCGATCTCGCTCAGCGTCGAGATGCCGAGCTCGTCGGCCTTCTCGGCGCGAATCGCGAACGCGTAGGTGTTGTTGAAGTCGGCCGGGTCGAGCCAGGCGATGCCATTCTCGGCGTCGGCCTCCTTGATCGCCTCAAACTGGGCCTCGACGCCCTGCACCGGCTCGGTGTTGCCGAGGTAGGTGATCCACGCGGTGCCGGTGTACTCCCAGTAGCCGATGAACTGGTCGTTCTCGAGCGCCTGGCGCACGTTCGTCGAGCCGACGAGGTCAGTGTTCGCGGTGAGGTCGGCGCCGTGGTGGTTGAGCAGCTCGGTGGTCATGTGGGCGAGGATGTACTGCTCGGCGAAGTCCTTCGAGCCGACCTCGCCGGTGAGGCCCGAGAGTTCGTCGCTCGCGGGCTCGGTCGAGCCGCCGCCGCCCGAACAGGCGGTCAGGGCGAGCATGGCGACCGCGGCGACGGCCGCGATGCGTGAGGTGCGCTTGAGGGTGGCGTGCTGGTTCATGAGGGGTCCTTTCACGTGCCGACCTCGGGCAGGTCGGCGGCTCATTGCGGGGGTTTAGCGACGCGATTTCGCGTCGTCGGGGGTGACGGCTTCTTCGATGAGGCCGGCGATCCAGTCGATGAAGATGGCGATGGCGGCGACGAGCACGGCGCCGGTCAGCAGTACCGGGAAGCGCTGGAGCTTGAGGCCGTTGACGATCATGTCGCCGAGGCCGCCGGCGTTGATGAAGGTCGCGACGGTGGCGACACCGACCGCGAAGACGAGGGCGGTGCGCAGGCCGGCGAGGATCACCGGCACGGCGAGGGGCAGTTCGACGCGGAACAGCACCTGCGCCGGCCGCATGCCCATGCCGCGCGCCGCCTCCTTCATGTTCGGGTCGACCTGCTCGAGGCCGGTCATGGTGTTTCGCAGCACCGGCAGGAACGAGTAGGCGACGAGGGCGATCAGCGCGGTCGAGAAGCCGGTCTGCCACCAGATCGCGAGCAGAATCACGAGACCAACGGCCGGGGTGGCCTGGCCGATGTTCGCGATGCCGATGATGATCGAGCGCACGATCGGCGACTTGGTGCGGCTGACGAGGATGCCCGCGGGGATCGCGAGCACGGCGACGAGCACCGAGGCGGCGATCGCGAGCACGAGGTGTTCGCGGATGCGCGCGCCGATGTAGTCGGCGTTGAGCGTGCGCTGCTCGATCGAGTCGAGCTCGAGCGACGACACCCACAGCCACAGCGCGAGCAGGCCGATCGCGATGATGAACAGCGGGATGAGCTTCTTCAGCACCCGGCTCGCACCGCCCTTGCGGGCCGGCTGCTGCGAGAGCAGGATGCTCGTGGTCGGGCTTTCGATGACGCTCGGCACGTCACTCACCCGACCCTGGCTGCGCATCCGAGCCCCGCAGCGCTGCGGAGATCTCGGCGTAGGCGACCGAGCCGGCCGGCGCCCCGTCGCGCACGACGTTGACTGCGTGCTCGCCCGTGACGACGAGGGTGTCGAGCGCGTCGCGGAGCGTGAGGTTCGCGTCGACCGTGCCCGACACATCCGCCCGTACCTGGCCGAGCGTCGAGCGGGCGATCGGCACGAGCGCGAGCCGCTTCAGCGCGGCGCCCGAGCCGATGAACGATTCGACGTAGTCGTTCGCGGGGCGCGCGAGGATCTCAGCCGGGGTGTCGAACTGCTCGATCTTGCTCTGCTGCCCGAGCACCGCGATGCGGTCGCCGAGGCGAATCGCCTCCTCGAAGTCGTGCGTGACGAAGATGATCGTCTTGCCGACGTTCGCCTGAATCTCGAGAAACTCCGACTGCAGCCGCTCGCGGGTGATCGGGTCGGTCGCGCCAAACGGTTCGTCCATGAGCATGATCGGCGGGTCGGCCGCGAGCGCGCGGGCGACGCCGATGCGCTGCTGCTGGCCACCCGAGAGCTGGCGCGGGTAGCGCGTGGCGAAGGTGCCCGGGTCGAGCTCGACCGTGGTGAGCAGCTCCTCGACCCGGTCGGCGATGCGCGACTTCGACCAGCCGAGCAGCTTCGGCACGATGCCGATGTTCTCGGCGATGGTCATGTGCGGGAACAGGCCGATCTGCTGAATGACGTAGCCGATGTGGCGGCGCAGCTCGTTCGGGTCGAGCGAGAGCACGTCTTCGCCGCCGATCTTGATCGAACCCGAGGTCGGCTCGATGATGCGGTTGATCATCTTCATCGTCGTGGTCTTGCCGCAGCCACTCGGGCCGACGAAGACGACGAGCTCGCCCGGGTTGACGCGCATGTTGAACTCGTTGACGGCGGGGGCCTGCTGGCCCGGGTAGATCTTCGTGACGGCGTCGAGCTCGATGTCGACTGCGCCGCCCGCCGAAGCGATGCGATCAAGCACTGCGGTGTTGGAGGAAGTCATTTGAGCCCCTTCGAGGTCGTGAGCCGAATCAGAATGTTGAAGGCGCCGTCGAGGATCAGCGCGACGATGATGACGCCGACGGTGCCGACGAGTGCGTAGTTGAGGGCGTGGGCCGAGCCGAGCGACGAGAGGCCGCGGAAGATGTACTGGCCAAGCCCGGGGCCGGCGACGTAAGCCGCGATGGCGGCGATGCCGACCGCGAGCTGGGTGGCGACGCGGGCGCCGGTGAGGATCACGGGCCACGCGAGCGGCAGCTGCACCGTGAGCAGCGCGCGAGTGTTGCTCATGCCGACGCCGCGGGCCGACTCGAGCACCGCCGGCGAGACCTCGCGGAGGCCGACCGCGGTGTTGCGGATGATCGGCAGCAGCGCGTAGATGACGAGCGCGACGATGGTGGGGCCCCAGCCGAGGCCGAGCACCGGGCTGAGCAGTGCGAGCACCGCGAGCGAGGGCACGGTCATGAGGATCGCGGCCGTCGAGATCGACAGCTCGCGCCAGAACGGCCGCTGCCAGACCAGGATGCCGATGACCATGCCGACGATGAAGGCGATGAGGACCGACAGCAGTGTCACGGCGAAGTGTTCGCCGATGAGCACCAAAATGTCGCTCCATCTGGACTCGAGAAAGTTCATCAACCTCTCGAAAGAAAACCCGCTCATGAGCACCTCGGTCTCGTCGTTGAGAGTGCGCGACTGCGCACGAATGCCGTTGTGTCGAAGTTAGCAACGAAGGGAAATAACAACAACGAGTGTTGCAACTATGGCAACTGCGTGTTTCGATGGCGGCATGTCAACGACGACGAACACGCGACGAAATAGCTCCGGGCTCGCCCGAGACCTCGAGATTCTCGAGCTGCTTTCGGGTGAGGATGCGCAGGGCGAGGCCGGGCTCGGGGTCACGGCGATCGCGACCGCGACGGGGCGCGACAAGGGCGCGATCTCGCGGGCGCTCGCGACGCTCAGCCACTTCGGCTTTGTCGAGCGCATCGAAGAATCGCGCACGTACCGGCTCGGGCCGCGGATCTTCGCGATGGCGAGCCGCTCGGCCGAGACGGCGCTGACCCAGCGCATCCGGCCCGCGCTGCGGCAGATCGCGCTGGCGACCGGCGAGACGAGCCACCTCTGCGTGCTGCGCGGCGGCAATGTGCTGACGATCGCGAGCGAGCTGAGCCCGCACCAGATTCGCACGAACGGGTGGGAGGGCGTGACGACGTCGGCGTGGCGCACGCCGTCGGGGCGCGTGCTGCTCAGCGACTGGGATGCCGCGTCGATTACGCGCTGGTACGGCGAGCACGGCACGGATGCGCCGGTGCTCGACGACGACCCGCGCGCGATGTATCCGATTCTCGACGAGCCGACGCACGAGCGGGTGCTCGTGCGCGACCTCGAGAGCTTGCTCGCGCAGGTCACGCTGATTCGGCAGCAGGGCTTCGCGCTGTCGGATGAGGAGCTCGAGTCGGGCGTCGTCGCCGCGTCGGCGCCGATTCGCGACTTCACGGGGCACGTGATCGCGGCGATCAACGTGAGCGGGCCCCGCAGCCGCATGGCGAGCCGGCTACACCAGCTCGGCGTCTACGTCGCCGAGTCGGCCGACCGTCTCTCCGCCCACCTCGGCTTCACCCCCTCCGTCAACTAAGAGAGGGGGGTTGAGTGGTCGATTCTTGTAGTGCTGGCGGCGCCAGCACTACAAG
>NZ_JASCYH010000058.1:0-9553 GCF_030011715.1 Gulosibacter sediminis
TGTTTGTTTTTTTTTTTTTTTTTTTTTTCACACCCCCCCACAAACACCCCCCCCCCCCCCCCCCCCAACCCCCTGTGCGGCGAGCGTCTTCAAGCACGTCCTGCCTGGAGGTCTTCGCATGCGTCGGCCATTCACAACGTGCCAGGGAAGTACAGCTAACGCAGCGCGAGCGGCACGACCGTGGGCCGTGCCGCTCGCGCTGGCAAACGAGGAGACTAGTTGATGGTCTCGTCGACGCAGGAGGTTGAGACGTCGGTCACGACGGCCTCGAACTCGGCGCGCTCTTCGTCGGTGCCGTACTCGTTGTTGGCGGCCTTGGCGAGCAGGTCGTCCGAGAGGTCGGAGTCGACGAGGCCCTGCGAGATGCAGTCGAGGAACGCGTCCTGCGTTTCGGCGTCGAGGCCGGTCGTCGTGCTGCCGAGCTCTTCTTCGATGGTCGACTTGAGCTCGTCGGCGGTCGGGCGCTCAGCGGCACCCGAGCAGGCGGTAAGGGCGAGGGCGGCGCCGATCATGGGGATGACGGCGAGGCGACGAAGTTTGATGTTCATGCGTCACAGCTTAAAAGAACCTGAGCGCGCCTCGTGACCGTTCGGGCGCGGCGCCGATGCAAAATCAACCGCTGGCGCGCGAGATGTCGGCCCTGGGATGTACGGATGCGCTAGTCGCGGTGCGTCAGGCTGCCGGGCAGGTCGGTGGGCCGGGGGAGGGGCTTGCCGAACAAGCGCATGGGTCGCGAGTACGTCGACAGCGTGTTGGCGCGCCGCCAGTGGCGGTCGATCGCGAGCTCGTAGAAGTCGACGAGCGACTCGGTCGCCGAACGCCACGAGCTGCGCAGCGCCTCCTCGCGCGCCTGCCGTCCCATCTGCGTGCGCAGCTCGTCGTCAAACAGCAGGCGCCGCAGCTGGGTCTCGAAGTCCACGGCCGAGTCGGGATTAAACAGTAGGCCGCCGACCCCCTCGGGCACGGCGAACGGGATGCCCCCGGCTCGCGCCCCGACGACGGGCACGCCCGACGCCATCGACTCGAGGGCAACGAAGCCGAGCGTTTCGGTGGTTGAGGGGAACGCAAAGACGTCAGCCGACGCGAACGCCGACGCGAGCGCGGCGCCGGACATGTAGCCGGTGAACACCGTGTTCGTGCCGGCGAAGTCGCGCTCAAGCTCGTCGCGATCGGGGCCCGATCCGACCATGGCTAGCCGCACGCCCTCGGCGCCGAGTCGGCGAATCGGCTCGAGGAGGGCGCGCAGGTTCTTCTCTTTCGACATGCGCCCGACGTAGACCATGAGCTTGTCGGCTGGATGCCCGTCGGTGAGGATGCTGCGGGTCTCGAGCGACGCGTTGTCGGGCCGGTAGGAGTCGGTGTCGATCGCCTTTGGCCAGAGATCGACCCGCTCGAAGTCGAGCGCTTGCGCCCGCTCCACCATCTGCGGCGAGGTGCAGAGGTTCACCTCGGCGAGGTTGTGGATCTTGCGGATGTACGAGGTGCCGGCCTTGCGGATCGCGCCGAGCCCGAGCGCATCCGCGTACTTCGGGGTGTCGGTGTGGAAGCTCGCGAGCATCGGCAGATCGCGCCGCGCCGCGCTCAGCGCGCCGTACGCGGCGAGCGCGACGGGGTTGACCAGGTGCACGACGTGCGGCGCGAACTCCTCCATCTGGCGCGCAATGTTCGGCGTCGGGATGCCGACCTTGACCTCGGGGTACCAAGGGCGCATCGGCACCGAGTTCACGTGCACGACTCGGTGCTGCGCATAGTTCGAGGGCGCGTTGCCGGGCGCGAACACGAGCACCTCGTGCCCGAGATCGCGCAGCTGCTCGATGGTGCGCAGCACCCGAGTGACCACGCCGTCGATCTTCGGCAGGAAGACCTCCGTAAACAGCGCGATCCGCATACCGACGCCTACTTGGTGTCGGCGGCGACCGACGCGGGCACGCCCGCGTGCTGGTTCTGCGTCCAGAGCGAGGTGGCCGGCACCTTCGACAGGTCGGCGCGGTCGGCGTAGTTGCGCGCGATGTCGGTGACCTCGAGCAGCAGGCCTTCGGCAAGCTTGGTCGGGTTGAGGCCAAGGTCGAGGAACGTGTCGTTGCGCACGTGCAGCTCGTTCTCGGCCGCCTCGTTGCGCGGGTTCGGCACGTTCTCGACCCGAGCATCCGCAATCTTCGCGATGAGCTCGGCGAGGTCGCGCACACGGTGCGTCTCGGTCATTTGGTTGAAGATCATGACGCGGTCGCCGCGCTTCGGCGGGTTCGTGAGCGCGATCTCGATGCAGCGCACCGTGTCCTGAATATGGATGAACGCGCGGGTCTGGCCGCCTGTGCCGTGCACTGTGAGCGGGTAGCCGACGGCCGCCTGCATGAGGAAGCGGTTGAGCACCGTGCCGTAGTCGCCGTCGTAGTCGAAGCGGTTGATGAGGCGCTCGTCGAGGGCGGTCTCGGCGGTGTTCGTGCCCCACACGATGCCCTGGTGCAGGTCGGTGATGCGCAGCTGGTCGTTCTTCGCGAAGTACGCGAACATATTCTGGTCGAGCACCTTGGTGAGGTGGTACACCGAGCCCGGGTTGGTCGGGTAGAGAATCTCCTGGCTGACGCGGTGTTCTTCGACCTTGTTGCCGTTCTCGTCCTCATCGCTGACGACCTCGACGCCGAGGTAACCCTCGGGAATCTTCATGCCGGCGGTGCCGTAGCCGTAGACGCCCATGGTGCCGAGGTGCACGAGGTGCACGTCGCGGCCCGACTCGACAATCGCGGTGAGCACGTTGTTCGTTGCGTTGACGTTGTTGTCGACGGTGTAGCGCTTGTGCCACGGCGACTTCATCGAGTACGGCGCGGCGCGCTGCTCGGCGAAGTGCACGATCGCCTCGAGCTCCTCGTCGACGATGAGCTGCAGCAGGGCGTCGTAGTCCTGCGCGACGTCGATGTTCTTGAACGTGACGTCCTTGCCCGAAACGTCCTTCCACACCGCGAGACGCTCCTCGATGGGGGCGATGGGGGTCAGCGAGTTCGCGCCGAGCTCTTCGTCGATGCGGCGGCGCGAGAGGTTGTCGACAATGACAACGTCGTGGCCAGCGTTCGACAGGTGCAGGGCAGTGGGCCAGCCGCAGAAGCCGTCGCCACCGAGAATTGCGATCTTCACGTGTTCTCCTGGTTTGTCGCGGATCCGAGTCCCAGCGTCGCGCGGTAAAGCGACGGGATACGGAAACTCCGTCCATGCTACGGGGCCCAGTTAACGGACTATGAAGTCGCGCGGCCCCCATCGCCTCGGCACGTCGGGGGCCGCAGCGTGACAGGATGCTGCAATGAGTGCACCGGAAGTTGACGTCGTCCTGCACGAGCTCGGGATCACCCAGCTCGAAGACCTCCCGCGCACCGTCGCGATCGTCGAGGATGCGCAGCTCGACTTCGCCCGCGCGCTCGCCGAGCTGCCGGGCGAGGCGCGCCCGAGCATCCGGGTCTTCAGCGACGCCGGTGTGAGCCCCGAGGCGCGCGACGTGTTCGAGCACGCGGCCATCACCGAGTGTGCCGAGCTCGACGGCGAGCTGTTCGACGGCGCGGAGCTTGTGCTCGGCCTGCTGCCGAAGTCGCTCGCTGAGCTCGACGAGATCGCCGAAACCGTCGCGGCGAAGGCGGCGCCGGGCGTCACGCTCATGCTCGCCGGCCGCGAGAAGCACCTCACCCGCTCGATGAACGAGCAGTTCGAGCGCCACTTCGCCCAGGTGCGGGCCACGCGCGGCCTGCGCAAGGCGCGCGCGATCGTCGGCACCGAGCCAAAGCCCGCCGCCGAACTGAGCTACCCGCGCGAGGCGCGCATCGACGACCTCGACCTCACCGTCGCAGCCCATGGCGCCGCGTTCGCGGGCACCGGCTACGACATCGGCACCCGCGCGCTCATCGAGGCGCTCGACGTCGACGACCTCGACGCGAGACGGGTCGTCGACCTCGGCTGTGGCACGGGTCTCCTCGCCGCTTGGCTCGCGAAGCGGCTGCCCGACGCTGAGGTGATCGCGACCGACCGCAGCTGGGCGGCCTGCGCATCCGCCGCCGCAACCGCCGCCGCGAACGGGCTCGACGGGCGCATCACGGTGGTACGCGGCGACGCGGGTGCCGGCATCGACGATGCGAGCTGCGACCTCGTACTGCTCAACCCGCCGTTCCACGAGGGGCGCGACGTCGAGAAGGGCATGGCAAACGAGCTCTTCCGCGCGGCGCGGCGCATGCTGCGGCCGGGCGGCACCCTCGTCACAGTGTTCAACTCGCACCTGCGCCACCGCGAGCACCTCGAGCGCATCGTCGGACCCACGCGGCAGCTCGCGCGCACGAGCAAGTTCACCGTGACGGCAACGACCCGCTAGTCGACGGTGCCGGGCGGCGGCAGGCGCGGCAGCCCTGTGTCGGGGTCGTCCGAGGCGACCGCCGTGTTGAGGTCGTTGCCGAAGATGTAGCTCGCGCGGATGAACTGGCCGCGCAGCGCTCGCGGCAGCCAGTACTGGGCATCCGACCACATGTTGTCGAGCGGCAGGTCGCTGAGCGGGAACCACACGGGCGCGATCTCGGAGGACTCGGCTGGTTCGCCGATCCAATCGCGGCAGAGGTACACCCACGACTCCTGCGAGAGCGCCGGCTTACTGCCGAAGATGTAGGTGAGCAGCGCAACGTGCCGCAGCTGGTTCGGGTCGACGAAGAGGTTCGCCTCCTCTTCGATCTCGCGCACGGCCGCCACCCGGGGGTGCTCGCCGAACTTGAGTTTGCCGCCGAGGCCGACGATCTTCGAGACGCCGAGCCCGCGCTTCTTGTGTCCGAGCAGCACCTCGGTTCCCTGCGCGCCATCGCGCAGTAAATAGGTGACGCAGACCTGTGGCAGTGCCATAGCGATGAGCATATTCCAGGATGCGCCGCGGCAACACTCCCCGGTTCGACGGTCGCGCTCGGACTCGCCAACTACGCTGGGCAGTGCACGTCACACGAGTGAGGACCCTCTATGTCTGAAGTTCTGGATCTGCTCAGCGATTGGTTGCCGAACCAGCGGTGGTTCGCGGGCGACGCCCGACCCGAGCGGCTCGAGCTGCTTGGCAGCTACCAACTGAGCGCGTCGGAGCACGACTCCGGCGTGCGGCTCATCACCGTCGCCCTCGTGCGCGACGCCGCGCTCGAGCACGCGCAGACCTACCAGGTGCCGCTTGTCGTGCGCGACATCGACGCCGCGGTCGAGCCGCTCGGCTACATCGGCGCGGCGACCGAGCACGGCGACCGCGCGGCGCTCGTTGACGGCCCGCACGACCCCGCGTTCACGCGTGCCCTGATGTCGCTCGTCGCCGACGAGGGCAGCTCGATCGGCGCCGGTGACAGCGCGGTCGAGGCGTACGGCCAGCCGATGCCGGGTGCGCGGGCGCACCGCTTTGCGTCGTCGCGGGTGCTCGGCGGCGAGCAGTCGAACACCTCGATTATTTGCGAGCTGCGCGACGACGGTGGCGAGCCCGCCGTGCCACTCATCATCAAGGTTTTCCGCACCCTGCACGGCGGCGACAATCCCGACGTGACGCTGCAGACCGCGCTCGCGGCGGCCGGCTCGCTGCGCGTGCCGCCAACGTTCGGGCAGGTCTCGGGCTCGTGGTTAGACCCGCAGCTCGGTCGGCTCTCGGGGCACTTCGCGTTCGCGCAGGAGTTCTTCGCGGGCGTCGAGGACGCCTGGCGGGTCGCCCTGCGGGCCGCCGAGTCGGGCGAGGACTTCTCGCAGCTCGCGCACTCGCTCGGCGAGGCGACGGCCGAGGTACACACGACGCTCGGTCGCGTCATGCCGGTCGTCGAGCCGGAGCAGGACGACGTCGATGCCGCGGTCGAGCAGATGCGCGCGCGCTTCGGCCTCGCGGTCGAGGTGCTGCCCGAGCTCGAGTCGCTCGTGCAGTCGGTCGACGACGTCTATGAGCGGGCGCGCCGCGCGAATTGGCCGCTGCTGCAGCGCATCCACGGCGATTTCCATCTCGGCCAGGTGCTCGCGGTGCCCGACCGCGGCTGGGTGCTGCTCGACTTCGAGGGCGAGCCGCTGCGCCCGCTCGCCGAGCGCAACTCACCCGACGTGCCGCAGCGCGACCTCGCCGGCATGCTCCGCTCGTTCGACTACGTCTCGGGCGCGCTGTCGGTGCGCGCGGGGCGCGAGGTCGCGCGAGCCTGGGCCGACTCAGCTCGCGCCTCCTTCTTGCAGGGGTACACCGACGGCCTCGTCGCGCTCGTCGCGGTCGAGGCGGGTGAGGATGCGCCGGGCGAGGCCGACCTCGAGGCCGTGCTCATCGCGTACGAACTCGACAAGGCCGTCTACGAAGTAATCTACGAGGCCCGGCACCGACCCGACTGGCTCACGATTCCCGCGCTGGCCGTGCGCCGGCTCACCGAGCGCTCTGCGCGCCACTAGCCTCGCGCATCCGCCTGGCCTCGAGCCGGAAACGAACGGTGGGCGCCGCAGCAAGTGCTGCGACGCCCACCGGGTCGTGGCTCAGGCGCTACGCGAGGTACGAGTGCGCGTGGAGTACCGAGACCATGGGGTTTCGGTGCGCTGGCGTGCTCGGCGACGCGGCATCGGTGTCCGTCAGTGCGGTGCCGAAGTTGCGCACCTGCTGGTCGTACGCGGCGAGAAGCTCATCGCGGCGGAAGCGCAGCGCGTAGGCCGGCACGGGGATGTCATTGAGGAACAGGCGCAGGAACTCGAGCTGGGCGTGCCAGGTCGATGCCGCGCGCACGACGTCGTCTTCGTCGAGCCCCGACACTGTCAGTCGCAGATGCGTGCCGCCGACGAGGCCGTTCTCGAGGTCGAAGCGAATGTTCGAGGCCGGGTAGCTCCCGAACTTCCACTCGTAGTCGAGGGCGCGTAGCGGCTCGAACTCGAGCACCTTGCCCTCGATGTCGTAGTGCGAATCGTTAAGGTACTCCACAGTGAAGTGGTTACCCGCCACGAGGTCGTGCGAGAACGTTCCAAGCCACGATGCGAGGGCGTCACGGTCACTAATCGCGCGCCAGAGCTCGCGGCGACCGAACTGTGAATCGATGTCGAACACAACTCGAAAGCCGCCAGATTCGCGACCAATCTTGCCGATGATTTCAGCCATTGTTGTCGCCTCCTATTTCTGGCTGCCATTTGGCAGATGTTTGGGCTGTTGCGGGTTCGCAACAGGAGCAGTGATGACCGCTGCTTGAACACTAGGTTAACAGGAGGTTAACGAGGTGGCAGGGTTTCCTTGATGGGTGGGCGTGTTGCGCAGGAAAACCTCAGCTCAAATGCTTGCGCGGCCTGGACAAAGTCGTAAACTTGAGTCAAGTCCGCTCAAGTTGTGATTCAGATCAGCGAAAGGAGACACTAATGGCCAACATGCAAGGCGCACAGGCTCCCGATGAGGAAAGCCAGTCAGCCCTCGAACGCTTCGGTGTCAACCTCACCGACATCGCTCGCGCCGGCAAGCTCGACCCCGTGATCGGGCGAGACAGTGAGATTCGGCGCATCAGCCAGGTGCTCACGCGCCGCACCAAGAACAACCCCGTGCTCATCGGCGAACCCGGTGTCGGCAAGACCGCCGTTGTCGAAGGGCTCGCCCGGCGCATCGTCGCTGGCGACGTGCCCGAGTCGCTGAAAGAGAAGGACGTCATCTCGCTGGACATGTCGGCGATCCTCGCCGGCGCGAAGTACCGCGGCGACTTCGAAGAGCGAATGAAGGCGGTGCTCGACGAGATCGTCTCGAGCGAAGGCCGCATCATCACCTTTATTGACGAGCTGCACACGCTCATGGGTGCCGGTGGCGGCGAATCGAGCGTCTCGGCGGCGAACATGCTCAAGCCGATGCTCGCGCGCGGTGAGCTGCGTCTCATCGGCGCGACGACCCTCGACGAGTACCGCGAGTTCATTGAGAAGGACTCAGCGCTCGAACGTCGCTTCCAGCAGGTTTACGTCGACGAGCCGAGCGTCGAAGACACGATTGCGATCCTGCGCGGGCTCAAGGAGCGGTACGAAGCGCACCACAAGGTCGCGATCAGCGACGGGGCGCTCGTTGCCGCGGCATCCCTCTCGAACCGCTACATCCCCTCCCGTCAACTGCCCGACAAGGCCATCGACCTCATCGATGAGGCCGCGTCGCGGTTGCGGATGGAGATCGACTCGTCGCCGCTCGAGCTCGACCAGCTCAAGCGGCAGCTTGAGCGCATGAAGCTCGAGGAGTTCGCGCTGAAGAAAGAGCACGACGACGCGTCGAAGGAGCGACTTGCGAAGCTGCGCGAAGACATCGCCGCTCGACAGGCTGAGCTCGACGCGCTGCAGGCGCGCTGGGACGCCGAGCGCAGCGATCTGAACCGCGTCGGTGACCTCAAGTCGAAACTGGACGATGCGCGCATCCGGGCCGACCGGGCGCAGCGCGAGGGTAACCTCGAGCTCGCGAGCCGCGTGCTCTACGGCGAGATCCCCGAACTCGAGCGCCAGGTGGCGCAGGCCGAGGCCGCCGAGCAGAACGAGGCGCGCATGGTGAACGACCAAGTTACCGAGGAGGACATCGCCGAGGTCGTGGCCGCGTGGACGGGCATTCCCGTCGGTCGGCTCATGCAGTCGGAGCGCGAGAAGCTGCTGCACCTCGAGGACGAACTGCACGAGCGGGTCGTCGGGCAGGATGCGGCGGTCAAGGCGGTCTCGGATGCGATTCGTCGTTCGCGGGCCGGGGTGTCCGACCCGACGAAGCCGACCGGCTCGTTTATGTTCCTCGGCCCCACGGGCGTGGGCAAGACCGAGCTCGCGAAGGCGCTCGCCGAGCTGCTCTTCGACGACGAGCACGCCATGGTGCGCATCGACATGTCGGAGTACGGCGAGAAGCACTCGGTCGCACGGCTCGTCGGTGCGCCTCCGGGCTACGTCGGCTACGAGCAGGGCGGCCAACTCACCGAGGCGGTGCGGCGACGCCCGTACTCGGTCGTGCTGTTCGATGAGATCGAGAAGGCACACCCCGAGGTGTTCGACGTGCTGCTGCAGGTGCTTGATGACGGGCGGCTCACCGACGGCCAGGGCCGCACGGTTGACTTCCGCAACACCATCCTGATTCTCACGTCGAACCTGGGCTCGCAGTTCCTCGTCGACCCGCTGCTCACTCCCGAGCAGCGCCGCGAGGAAGTGCTCGGGGTCGTGCGCAAGTCGTTCAAGCCCGAGTTCCTCAACCGGCTCGACGAGCTCGTCGTGTTCGATGCGCTCTCAAGCGAGCAGCTTGCCCGCATCGTCGGCTTCAACATCCGCACCCTCGAGGCCCGGCTCGCCGAGCGTCGTCTGCGGATCGACGTCGACGAGGATGCGCGCGAGTGGCTGGCCGAGCGCGGTTACGACCCGATCTACGGCGCCCGACCGCTGCGTCGCCTGATGCAGCACGAGATCGACGACCGGCTCGCCCGGGCGATCCTGGCGGGAGAGGTGCACGACGGCGACACCGTCAAGGTGCGCGTCGCCTCGGACCACAACTCCCTCCAGCTCAACCCCGTCCGCTAGTGCCCTCAAGCAGTTGAGTGGTCGGTTTTTGTAGTTCTGGCACCGCCAGAACTACAAAAAC
>NZ_JASCYH010000059.1:0-8866 GCF_030011715.1 Gulosibacter sediminis
ACGTGGGCGCCCCAGCCGTCGGCGCCCCGGCTCTCGGACACGGCGCGGCCGGCGACCCGCGCCGTGGGGCCGAGCTTCGGCCCCACG
This sequence comes from Gulosibacter sediminis, assembly GCF_030011715.1. Lineage (NCBI taxonomy): Bacteria > Bacillati > Actinomycetota > Actinomycetes > Micrococcales > Microbacteriaceae > Gulosibacter > Gulosibacter sediminis. The sequence goes on from NZ_JASCYH010000059.1 coordinate 88, forward strand.
AGCGGCGAGCCGCGAGCGGGCGCCGACACCGACGGTCGGCGCGGCGCTGCGACCAGCACCCCCGGCGGTGCCTGGGCGCGCGGCCGCGGTGGCAAGCACGTGCTCTTCAACGAGGCTGACGCCGACGACCCCGCCGAGACCACCCCGCCGCTCACGGGCGAGGACGCGATCGAAGACGGCGTGCAGCGGCTCACCCGCGTGCTCGCGCGCAGTCCGAAATCGGCGCAGGAGTGCGACGCGCACCTGCAGGTGAACACCGATCTCGATGAGGCTCAGCGCGGCGAGGTGCTCGACCGACTGCGCGGCTACGGCTATCTCGACGACGAACGCCTCGCCGAGCAGCTCGTCACCGGCAAACTCGCCCGCAAGGGGCTCGGGCGTGCAGGCATGGCGCGCGAGCTCCGCCAGCGCGGGCTCGACAGCGACATCATCGACGACGCACTCGAGTCCACCGACGCAAGCGAGTTCGACCTCGCGCTCGAGCTCGCCACGAAGCGTGCGCGCAGCTTGAGCGACCTCGACCCCGAGGTCGCTCGCCGTCGACTCTATGGCTACCTTGGCCGCCGCGGCTTCTCGGGTTCGATCGTCAGCCAGGTCGTGCACCTCGCGCTTCAGCCGCCGACGTCGTCGGGCCCCTACTTCAAGTAGCGCGCTGCGCTCGCCGCCTCGTTGCCAGTAGTGTCACGTGGCTGAGGCGGGGCGAGCTCGAGCCGACCGTGCTGCCACCGCTCGCGCAGCCAGCGATCGTGCGAGGCGATCACGACGGCACCCGGGTACTCGTCGAGCGCGGACTCGAGCTGCGACACGAGTTCGATCGCAAGGTGGTTCGTTGGCTCATCGAGCAGCAGCAGCGCCGGCGGCTCCGCCACGAGCGGCGCGAGGGCCACCCGTCGGCGCTGTCCGTATGAGAGCTTGCCGAGCGGCCGCCCCGAGGCTGCCGCATCCAACAGCCCGAGGTCCTCGAGCGACGGCGCCCGCCCAGGTCGCCGCAGGGCACGCCGATACGCTTCCGCCGCTGAAATCGAGAGGTCGGGCCACTCGTCGTCCTGCCGCAGCATCCGGATGCTCCGGCCGCGCTGCGCTTCGCCTGAACTCGTCGGCACCGTGCCGGCGAGCACCCCAAGCAGCGTCGACTTGCCCGCGCCGTTCGGCCCGGTGACGAGCAGGCGGCTGCCTGCCTCGATCTCGAGCGAGATCGGCGCGAGGCGACCTCGCACGCCCGCCTCGGTGAGCTGCGCGAGCATCCCCTCGCCCGTGACGCTGCCGCGTGCGAAGCCCGCAAAGCTCAGCGGCCGCGGCGGCACCGGCACCGGTGCTCGATCGAGGGCGTCGAGCCGGGCCCGCGCCTGTCGGAGCCGACCGCCGACGGTCTTGGCGGCGCGATCCGACTCGAACTTCGCGTTGATCCGAGAATCGCCGCGCGGCCGGTCGGTGTGGAAGATCTCGCGCGCGTCGACGTCGATAACGTAGGCCAGCCGGGCGCGCTCGGCCCGTTCCTCCTCGTACTCTCGGGTCCAGCGCACGATGTCGCGGCGCCGGGTCGCGAGGTAATCGCTGAGGTTGCCACCGAAGCGGCGGCCGCGCACCATGCCGTGGCGGATGCCCTCCTCGGCCGGGGTCGGGTCGAGGTCGATGATTACGGTTGCGACCTCGTCGAGAAAGCTGCGGTCGTGCGAGGCGAACAACACCGGGCCGCGCCGGGAACGCAGCTGCGTCGCGAGAAACGCGAGCGCCTCCGCGTCGAGGTGGTTCGTTGGCTCGTCGAGGAGCAGCGCCGTCGGTTGCTCGAGCAGGAGCGCCGCGACCGAGAGACGGTGCCGCTGCCCGCCAGAAAGCTCAGAGATGGGCCGACCGCGGTCGAGCGCGCCGAGTTGCAAGCCTGCGAGCACGGTCTCAATGCGGGCGTCGAGCTCCCAGAGGCCGAGCTGCTCGGCCGCATCCAGCAGCCGCGAGTACTCGTCGGCCGCGGCCGAACTGCCGTCGGCAAGCGCCAGACCCGCGGTTTCGAGCTGGCCCTCGAGCCGGCGGATGGGCGCAACGGCGGTCGCGACGACGGCGTCGATCGTCGTATCGCCGGGCAGCTCCATCTCCTGCCGGAGGAAGCCGAGCTCGGCGGGGGCCGTCACGTCACCGTCGGCCAACTCGAGTTCGCCCGCGAGCGCTGAGAGCAGCGTCGACTTGCCGGCGCCGTTCGCCCCGATGAGGCCCGCCCGCTCGCCGGGGCTAACCCGAAGATCGAAACGGTCGAGCACGCGCCGCTCGCCACGGAGCATCGTGAGCTCGCGCGCCTGCAGGTGGGCGCCCTTGTGGCGCGGCGAATGAAGAGTCGTTGAGTGGGTCAATTGCCTGTGCCTTCCGCGCCGTGATCGCGCGTACGTCGGCGCGATGCGCCAATCGAGAAGGTTCGCCGGGCCTGCCCGAACAGGACGCCGCACACGAACCGAGACACTAGGAAATCTTCATAATCGGCAACCTTAGGGCAGCCGAACGCTGAACACAATGCCGCCGTCCCGCGGTGCGGTCGGGACGGCGGCAGTGGTCGCACGGTACATCGTCGGACGCGAGGAGCTGGACGCGATCCAGGACGGCTTCAATGTCGGCACAATCGGGGGACTGACCAGCGAGCATCACCTCGTGTCAGAGACCGGCACGGGATGATGCTCGCTGGGTGTTATGAGTCCGTGTTTCCGAGTCAGGAGATGGCGTCGTCGGTACGGGGTCGTGACGTCGTGCGGTCGAGTTCTGGGACGAGCCCGAAGTCGGTGAGGAGTTGTCCGATCTGAGTGTGGTCGAGGTGTTTGATGATGCGGTTGCCGACGAACTTCGGGCCGGGCAGCTCCACTTCCTCGCCGTCGCGGAGGCGCGAGGTGGCCTTAAGCAGGAACCTGAGATCGTACGTTGAATTGAACACCTCCGGCACGCCGCGATCAATGCCCAGCAGCTGGTATGCGGCCTCCATCCCAGTACGCACCGAGTACTCGGTGGTGAAGATCGTGTCGCGCGTGGTTTCGGCGAACTGGCCGATGAACGCGAAGTTCACTGCGCCCTCAGGCACCACGTCGGGGCGATCGCCGCTGGTGCGTGGCATGAAGAATGAGGTGACATAGGGCATCATGACGGGCACGGTCTTCGCCCCGTTTGCTGCGAGATCCGGGATTTCCTCGACGGGTACGCCGAGGTGATAGAGCCATTCTTGGGTGATCTCCTCGCCCGTCGATTCCTGCATTGTCTTGCCGGTGAAGTCGCCGGGCACGTCGACGAACAGGCCGTAGATCCAGACGACGATCTCATCGGGTGCTTGCGCCTTGAAGTGGGGTTGGCGGTTGACTGTCCAGCTGAGCAACCAGGACGAGTCTTTCGCGGTAACGATGCCACCGGTGACGACGTTGCCCGAGAACGGGTCGCGCTTGGCGATCTTCTCGATATACCTCGGGATCTCAGGCCCGATGGTGGTGACGGTCGCTGACTCCCATTTGGTCTTCGGGATGTCGCTGGCGAACACCTCGGGTCGGCCGAACGAGGGGTGCTTGGCCGCGATGCGTCGCCACAGGTCCCACGCCGGCGCGGGACCTTCGTCGAGCCTGGCGGCAGAGTGGTGCGTTCCGTCGTTGGAGTTCTCTGTGAGCGAACCGATCGTGGCGAGCACCAGGTCGTCGGGGCCGAGGTCGACGCCGCCCGGCACGCCGTCATTCGTCCAGTGGATCCGGGTGGCCTGCTTGCGGTCGCCGTCGAAAGAGAAGTCGATGTCTGTGACTTCGGTGGAGAACTGGAACCTCACGCCTTGATCCACGAGCCACCGGTACATGGGTAGCACGAGCGATTCGTACTGGTTGTACTTCGTGAACTTCAGCGCCGAAAGGTCGGGGAGTCCGCCGATGTGGTGCACGAAGCGGTGCAGGTAGAGCTTCAACTCGAGTGCGGAGTGCCAGTTCTCGAACGCGAACATGGTCCGCCAGTAGAGCCAGAAGTTGCTGCTCAGGAAATCTTCACCGAAGACCTCGTCAATGCGCTTGCCTTCCATCTCCTCACGCGTGGCGAGGAAGACCTTGACCATCTCCTTCTGAGCTTGCTCGCTCAGGCCGAATTCGTTGTTGGTGGCGAACTCCTCGCCCTGCCGGTGAGTAACCCGGTTGAGTGAATAGTTCGGGTCGTCCTTGTTGAGCCAGTAGAACTCGTCGAGGACGGATCCGTCGACCTCGAGTGACGGGATGGTGCGGAACAGATCCCACAGGCACTCCATGTGGTCCTCCATCTCGCGTCCGCCGCGGATGACGAAGCCTTTCTCTGGCTTCTTGATACCGTCCAGCGCGCCGCCGGGCAGGTCGAGGCGCTCGAGGATGGTGATCTTCTCTCCGGGGAGTTGCCCGTCCCGGATCATGAACACCGCCGATGCCATCGAGGTGAGCCCGGCGCCGACGAACCACGCGGTCTTGTTCTCGACACCCTTGGGCTTGCGGGGGCGAGCGAAGGCTTCGTAATTTCCGCTGCTGTAATACATCTGTTGTGCACGTCCTCTCGTGAAATGTTTTGCTGCTGGACTGGGGTGAGTTGTAGGTGTGCAAGCGCATGCCGGTGGCGACACCGAGCTTGCCGTGGTCGAGGTATTCGCTCGTCAGTCAGGCTGCGAGTGTCTGGGCCTCCTCTCTGTCGCCGGGGTGTGGTGCAGCACGCCGGTCACGATCTGTGTGACCTGACGTCTGCGGTCGTCGATCGCGGCAGCCGGGGGGATCTCTGAGGCCGTCATGCGAGCGATCGCGAGATGGGCGACGGCGAACAGCGAGGATGCCGCGGCCTGCGTCTCGTCGTCGCTGAGGTGCGGTGCAGCGCGGCGCAGGGTGTCAGAAAGCGACGCTTCGAGCGCGAAGATCAATTCCATGCCTTCTGCCCGGAACTTGGCGTCGTGTGGGCCGAAGAGTAGCTCCCGCTGATAGGCAGCACTCTTCTCCGCCGCCCGCGCGGCGCCTTCAGCCATCGACGACCGGAGTGCCTCGTTGTAGACCATGAGCATCAACTCGCTCCCGGTCGCCGCGTAGCGGAATAGGGTGCCGGCCCCGACCCCAGCCGCTGCCGACACCTCCTGTGTTGTCGCCGCCGAGAACCCCCGCGCACGCAGAAGGTCAGACACGACGCGAAAGATCCGCTCTCGCTTGAGGCGCATGTTCTGCTCACGACGGGACTCGATTTCCCCGCCGCCTGCACGATGTCCGTGTCCTGACAGCTGTTGCGTGAAGCTCACAAGACTGAGCGTACTCAGTTTTCTGAAGGGCGCATGGGAGAAGCGCACGCCCGTGATCGGCGACGGGCCTCGCGTCCTGGATTGTTCGTCTGCTCCAGGTAAGGCGCGGGCGGTTCGTGGATGTTTCTGATGGTCTCGATACCGGTGAGGGGCTAGGGCTTTCGTGTCACGCGCTGCCACGACGGCCATACAAGACCATCGCCGACATCCAATACGCCACCGCCAGCTGGGTCGACTGGTAGATCTCCTGAAAGCTCCACGGCACGCCCGGAATGGTCGACCCGAACGAGTTCGAGGTGGCCTCCTGCGCGGCGCGCACCAGAGAGCTCCAACCCGCACAGGGGCGGCAAAGAAGCTGGGCCGGTTCACGTCGTCATCATCGGCAACCGCCGGCCACGCTCGCGCTGAACACAATGCCGCCGTCCCGAGGTGCGGTCGGGACGGCGGCAGTGGTCGCGCGGGGCTGTGGGGTTACGCGAGGTGCGGCGCATCCCACAGGTTGAGCTTGGTGCCGAGACCCTGCTTGAGGGCGTTCTCGTACACCGTCTTGCCCCACGCGACGTCTTCGACGCCCATGCCGCCGACGCTAAACAGCACCGGCTGCTCGGGGAATTCGCGGCCCTCGGCGGTGCCCTCGAGCACGTCACCGATGTTGACGACGCGGGCCTCGTCGAGCTCGCCGAGTTCGATCAGGTCTTGCCAGTAGAGCCCGATCATGCCGAACGCGGTCTCGTGTGAGGGAGCCGGATACTCCTCAGCCCACGCCTCGTAGATCGCCTTCGCGTCAGCCACGAGGCGGGCCTTGCCGCTGAGCGTGTAATCCTTGTCCATCTTCAGGTTCGCCGGCAAGCTAAGGAACGCGCCGGGCTTGATCCAGTCGCCGTTGATGTACGGGTAGTTCTCCGAGCCGACGAGGCCGGTGACCGCGACGCTGACGATGTCCGACTCGCGCACGGCCTCCTCGGCAGTGTCGACGACCTCGATGGTCGTGAACTGGGGGAAGTTCTCGCGCACGAAGTCGGCGAAGCGCTCCGAGGTGACGCGCCGGCGGCCCTGGATGCGCACGGTGGTGAGGCTCGGGCGCACCTTGACGAAGGTGTCGAGCGCCGACTTGTTCATCGCGCCGGGACCGATGAGGCCGATTGACTCGGCATTCTCCGGGGCGAGCTTGCGCGCGGCGGCGCCCGGCACGGCAGCGGTGCGGTAGGCGCTCTCGAGGTTCCCCGACATGATCGCGAACGGCGCGCCCGTCGTCGGGTCGTTGAGCACGATGAGGTGGATCGAGCGAGGCAGGCCCTGCTCGCGGTTGTCGATGTTCGAGCCGTACCACTTCACGCCGGCGACGTCGAAGCGGCCGCCGAGGTACGCATCCATGGCCATGAAGCGACGGTCGGCCGCGTCGGTCGGCATCTCGGGGAACGGCGAGCTTTCGGGGAACGTGATCATCGCGCCGTGCGAGTTGGCTGTGTTGCCAGCCATGCGGTACGCGCCCTTCGCGACGAGCACGAGCACCTCCTCCATCACGTCGATGCAGGCGTTGATGTCGGTGACGCCGGCGGCGATCATGTCGGGTTCGTTGAGGTAGAGCATGTCGATGCGGGTGGACGAGGTCATCGGGGAAATCTCCTAGCGAGGCGGTGAGGGATGTTGCTGGTTAGTTGATGGCGTCGTCGCCGGTCTGGCCGGTGCGCACGCGCACGACCGAGACCACGTCGACGACCCAGATCTTGCCGTCGCCGATCTCGCCGGTACGGGCGGCGTCGGCGATGGTCTCGACGACGGCGTCGACGGTCTCGTCGGTGACGACGATCTCGAGGCGCACCTTGTCGACGAAGTCGACGGTGTAGGTCTGGCCGCGGAAGAACTCGGTTTTGCCCGCTTGCGTGCCGCGGCCGCGGGCATCGGTGACGGTGATGCCCTTGACGCCGTGTTCGGCGAGGGCGAGCTTGACGGGCACGAGCACGCTCGGCTGCAGGATTGCGGTGATGAGTTTCACGGGAGTGTCCTTTGCTGGAAGCGGTGGGGGCGGGGCGGCTTAGCGCTCGTCGGTGCCGACGTAGGCGGTTTCGGCGTGGATGGGCTGGTCGAGGCCCGAGATCTCGGTCGCCTCGGGCACGCGCAGGCCCATGGTGCGCTTGAGCACGATCGCGATGACGTACGAGATGACGAAGGTGTAAATCGCGACTGAGACCATGCCGATGAGCTGAGAGCCGAGGAACGACCAGCTGCCGCCGTAGAGGATGCCGACGAACTCGGTGTTCGCGCCGCCGCCGGCGGCCGGGTCGGCGAGGAAGGCGAGCAGGGCGCTGCCCACGAGGCCGGGCACGAGGTGCACGCCGACGGCATCGAGCGCGTCGTCGTAGCCGAAGCGGGCCTTGAGGCCGACGGCCCAGTACGCCACCGCGGCGCCGACGCCGCCGACGACGAGCGCGCCGATGGGCGAGAGGATGTCGGCACCCGGCGTGACCGCGACGAGGCCGCCGAGCAGACCGGTCACGGCGCCGGCCGTCGTGGTGGCGCCGCGGTGGCTGCGTTCGATGATGAGCCAGACGAGCAGACCGGCGCAGAGCGCGGCGAGCGAGTTGAGGATTGCCAGGGCGGCGAACTCGTTCATCGCACCGGTCGAGCCGGCGTTGAAGCCCATCCAGCCGAACGCGAGCAGCCACGCGCCGAGCACGATGAAGGGCACGTTGCCCGGGCGGCCGGGGGTCGGGAAGCCCTTGCGGCGGCCGAGCACGATCGAGAGGGCGAGCGCGGCGGCGCCGGCGTTTGTATGCACCGCAATGCCGCCGGCGAAGTCGTGCACGCCGAGGTTGTTGACGATCCAGCCACCGATGTGGCTGCCGTCCTCCGAACTGAACGAGAACACCCAGTGCGCGACGGGGAAGTAGCCGAGGGTGACCCAGAGGCCCGCGAAGAGCAGCCAGGCGCCGAACTTCATGCGGCCCTCGATCGCGCCGGCGACGATCGCGGTGGCGAGGCCGGCGAACATGAGGTGGAACGCGGCGGTCGCGACGGCCGAGGCAACACCCTCGTCGGGCGTGCCCGAGAGAATCGACTGGATGCCGAGGGCCTCGCTGACGTCGCCGATGATGCCGAGGCCGCCGACCGAGTTGCCGAGGATCAAGCTGTAGCCGAACACCACGAACAGCACCGCACCGACGGCGAAGCCGCCGAGCACGATCATGATGCTGTTGAGCACGTTCTTCGTACGGCTCATGCCGCCGTAATAGAGCGCGAGGCCCGGCACCATGAGCACCATGAACACGCAGGTCACGAGAACCCACATGGTGTTGATCGCTGACGTTGTCTCCATGACAATTCCGCCTTTGCTTTGCGTGAATACTTGAAGATAGTTTGCGTGCAGCGACAAGTCGGAACCAAATCAAAACGGTAACGTAATGGTAACGATTACTGGCTCTTCGCAGTTGAGGGTGTAGTCGAGGGGCGCCGGCTGGTTCGCGGATAGACGTCGAGGTCTTCCAGGATGGAAGTTCTCACACTCACCGTCCGCCGGAAGACCTCGACTTGCACCACCCTACG
>NZ_JASCYH010000005.1:0-76877 GCF_030011715.1 Gulosibacter sediminis
GCATCACGCACCCAGGTCTGCAGCGCGGTCTTCGAGATCCCGAGATCCTTGCACACCACCTTCTGCGCGATGCCGGACTCCACAAGCGCGACAGCATCCCGCTTGAACTCGTCCGTGTACTTGATCGACATGACTGCCATCCTTCCAGCGCAACCCTCTCAGGATTACGCGGTCAAGGACTCAACCAAACCTTCAGCAGACCCAGCGGCAGTTTGTTCGGAGCCGGGTGGATCTGTTCGTTGTTGTCTTGTAGACGCGTGAGCGGGCCAAAACGTGAGCCCTGGTTGCGATCTTTTTGCTGGGAGTTTCCTTACCGCGACGATGTGGTCGAGGAGCGAGTCGGCAACGGTTTCTGGGGGAGTGGGATTACTTCATCACGAGCCACCGACAAAGCTGCGGGGCGGTGAGAGAAGAGGGATCGGCAACGGATTCTGGGGGAGTGGAACTACCTCACCACGAGCCTCCGACATTTTTCGGCGCCGGTACGCAGCGTTGTCTGGCGCTCGGAATGACTTCACCACGAGCCAACGACTTTGCTCCGGGCCGAGATGCGGGCGGCTGATGGCGGACTTCGGCCCGGCACACACCACACCCACCCACCCCACCGTGCCAAACTCACCCGCATGACGATCGACGACCACGGACGCACCGAACCTCCCTTCACCGGCGACGAATACGAGACCCTGATCGGCTTCCTGGGCTTCCAGCGCGACACGCTCGAGTGGAAGACACGATCGCTCACCGACGAGCAGCTCCGCCAGACGCTCCCGCCGAGCACGATGTCGCTCGGCGGCATGCTCGCGCACCTCGCCTACGTCGAAGACAACTGGCTCGCCCAGCACGTCGGCGGCAGTTCCAACGAGCCCTGGGCGAGCACCGACTGGCAGGCCGACTACGACGCCGACTGGCACCTCGTGAGCACGACGTCGGGCGACGAGCTTCGCGAACTCTGGCGGGCATCCGTCGACGCATCGTGCGCGGTCATCAACCACGTGACGGGCGAGCGCGGCCGCGTCGCCGCGCTCGACTCGAGCTATGAGATCTGGAAAGGCGAGGATCCAGTCTCGCTGCGCTGGATCCTCGTGCACCTTATCGAGGAGTACGCCCGCCACAACGGCCACGCCGACCTGCTGCGCGAGTCGATCGACGGCGAAACCGGCGAGTAACCCGACTAAAGTCACCCAGACAAACGGCCCCCAAACACGCCAAAACACCAGACAAACGGCGAAACTTCACGGACGATTGGGCAAGGCGACCACGCCTCCTTCCCAGGCCTCGTGCGGCCCGGCGGCCCGGCGCATCCTGGAGCCATGCGAGACAACGACGTCGCGTCGCTGCTTCCCAGCGACTCACCCATTCAGCTGCTCAACGCGGCTGGCGAACCCGTCGAGGGCGCGTACGAGCTGCCCGACCGCGACACGCTCGTCGAGGCCTACCGACGCATGGTCATCGCCCGCCGCTGGGAGGCGCAGGTCACCGCGCTCACCCGCCAGGGTCGCCTCGCGACCTACCCATCCGCCTACGGCCAGGAGGCCGGCGAGGTCGGCAGCGTGCTCGGCCTCGAAGACCGCGACTGGCTCTTCCCGACCTATCGCGAGTCGTCGGCGCTGCTCGCCCGCGGGATGCACCCGCGCGAGATCCTCGCGTTCTTCCGCGGCGACTGGCACGTCGCCTACGACCCGTATGAGTGGCGCGCCTCGTCGCTTTCGACCCCGTTGGCGACCCAGTCGCTGCACGCCGTCGGCTTCGCGCACGGCGAGCACCTGCAGGGCCGCGACACTGTCGCCCTCGCCTACCTCGGCGATGGCTCGACGAGCGAGGGTGACGCCCACGAGGCGATGAACTTCGCCGCGACCTGGCAAACCGCCACCATCTTCTTCGTGCAGAACAATCAGTACGCCATCTCGGTGCCGCTGAAGCACCAGACCCGCTCGCGCTCGATCGCCGACCGCGGCGCCGGCCTCGGCATGCCGGGCGTCAGCGTCGACGGCAACGACGTCGCGGCCGTCATCGCGGTCGTGCGCGAGGCCGCCGAGCGGGCCCGCGCCGGCCAGGGCCCCACGCTCATCGAGGCGCGCACGTACCGCCTCGAGGCGCACACGAACTCCGACGACCCGAGCCGCTACCGCGAGTCGGCCGAGGCGGATGCGTGGCGCGAGCAGGATGCGATCGAGCGGCTCGAGCGCTACCTCGCGGCCACGGGCGAGCTGCCCGAGGTGCCCGAGGCCGAGGAAATCGCACAGCTCACCCGCGACGTCATGAACGAGGACGTCACGGTCGACCCGCTCGAACTGTTCGAGCACGTCTATGCGGAGCCGCGCGCGGCGTTGCGCGAGCAGCGCGATGCGCTGGCGGCCGAGCTCGCAACGAGGGAGGCATGACCATGATCGACACCGGTTACGAAACCGCCGCCGCGGCCGAGCCCGAGGAGCGCGACGTGCCCACCGCATCCGCGCCCGAGACCCTGAGCATCGCCGCCGCCCTCACCGCGGCGCTCGACGACGCGCTCGCCGCCGACGACCGGGTCGTCGTCTACGGCGAAGACGTCGGCCCGCTCGGTGGCGTCTTCCGCGTCACCGACGGCCTCGCCGCAAAGTGGGGCCCGCAGCGCGTGTGGGACTCGCCGCTCGCCGAGTCGGGCATCGTCGGCACCGCGATCGGCATGGCGATGGCGGGCATGCGCCCCGTCGTCGAGATGCAGTTCGACGCGTTCAGCTACCCGGCACTCGAGCAGGTCTTCTCGCACGTCGCGAAGATGCGTAACCGCACGCGCGGTCGGGTCGAGCTGCCGCTCGTTATCCGCATCCCCTACGGCGGCGGCATCGGCGGCGTCGAGCACCACTCCGACTCGTCGGAGGCCTACTGGGCCCACACCCCGGGCCTCACGGTGCTCACGCCTTCGAACGCGCACGACGCCTACCACCAGCTGCGCCACGCGATCGACTCGCAAGATCCGGTGATCGTCTTCGAACCGAAGCGCCGCTACTGGACCCGCGGCGAGGTGCGCCGCGACGAGCCCGGCACCGACTGGAACCGCGCCCGCGTGCTGCGCGAGGGCGACGACGTCGTGCTGCTCAGCTACGGCCCGACCGTCGAGGTCGCCCTGCGTGCAGCCGAGCTCGGCGCCGAGGAGGGGCTCAGCGTCGAGGTCATCGACCTGCGCTCGCTCTCGCCATTCGACGACGAGACGGTGTCGGCCTCGGTGCGCAAGTGCTCGCGCGCTGCGGTGATTCACGAGGCCGCCCAGTTTGGCGGCTACGGCGCCGAGGTCGCTGCCCGCGTCATGCAACGCAATTTCCACTGGCTCGACGCCCCCGTGCTGCGCGTCACCGGCTTCGACATTCCCTACCCCTCGCCGAAGCTCGAGGAGTTCTACCTGCCCACCGCCGAGCGCGTGCTCGCCGCACTTGACACCTGGGAGTGGTGATCATGAACCGCGAATTCATCCTGCCCGACCTCGGCGAGGGCCTCGTCGAGGCGACGATCGTCGACTGGAAGGTCGCCGTCGGCGACGAGGTGCACATCGACCAGCTCGTCGTTGAGGTCGAGTCGGCCAAGTCGATCGTAGAACTGCCCGTGCCCTACGCCGGCACCGTCGTGTCGCTCGGCGGCGCGGTCGGCGACACGCTCAACGCCGGCCAGGTGCTGCTGACGGTCGGTGTCGGCGCGGATGCGCAGCTCGAGTCGGATGTGCCGGCTCCCGCCCCAGCGCAGGCCACCGAACCCGCCGAGCGCGCCGACGGCACCGGCGTCAACGCAGGCTCGGGTGCCGTGCTCATCGGTTACGGCACGAACGACAGCGAGGCGCGGCTGAAGCGCCCCGAGGGCGGCCGCTTCAAGCGCCGCAGCAAGTGCGCCGAACCCGTGGCCGAGAGCTACGAGACCGGCGCGAGCACAGCATCCGCCGCGAACCCCGCGAACCACGCGACCGCCGCCGCGAGCCCGGCCACCGCATCCGCTCGCGTCGCGGCCGCACCTGCAGCATCTGCCGGCTCGGCAGCCACCGCCAACCCCGCAACCACCGGCCAGCTCGACGAGTCGCGCAACTCGCCCGTCATGTCGCCGCTCGTGCGCCGCGAGGCGAAGGAAGCCGGCTTCGACGCGCGGCACCTGCAGGGCACCGGCCCGAACGGCCTCGTGCTGCGCGACGACGTGCGCGCGGCCATCGCGCAGCTGCAGTCCGACGTGCCCGCGACCGCCGAGCTCGCCGCCCAGAATGCCGCCAACTTCGGCGACCGCCGGGTGCCACTCAGCGGCATGCGCGCCGTCACCGCGAAGCACATGGCCTCCTCGCACGCCGAGGTGCCAAAGGCGACGATCTGGCTCGACGTCGACGTGACGCCGCTCATCGAGCTGCGCCACAGCCTGCAACAGGCGACGGGCGAGAAGTTCAGCATCACGACGCTCATCGCGCGCCTCGTCGTCGCGGGCCTACGCAAGCATCCGCGCCTCAACTCGAGCTTCGACGGCGACGCCGTCATCGAACACGGGCGCATCAACCTCGGCCTCGCGGCGCAGACCCCGCGCGGGCTCGTCGTGCCGGTCGTGCACCACACCGAGTCGATGAACCTGCGCCAGCTGCGGGATGCGGTGGGCGAGGTCGTCGCCGCGGCGGGCGAGGGCAAGTTCCCGCCCGAGCGCCTGCGCGGCGGCACCTTCACGCTGAATAACTACGGCGGCTTCGGCGTCGACGGCGCCTCGCCGATCATCAACCAGCCGGAGGCGGCGATGCTCGGCATCGGGCGCATCAAGGATCGCCCGTGGGCCTACCGCGGCGAGATCGCGCTGCGCAAGGTCGCGACCTTCAGCTTCGTCTTCGACCACCGTGTTTGCGACGGCGAGGCCGCGAGCCAGTTCCTCACCTTCGTGACTGACCGGATTGAGCAGCCAGAGCTGCTCTACGCCGACCTGTAGCGGCCACGGGTGATGCGAGCGGCGCGGGGCCCCGGCTTCGCGCCGCTTCGCTGTCTCCCGGGCGCGTCGGTACGAGCCGGCGCAGCCGAAGCGCCGGCGACTCGACGAAGGTCCATGACAGCCACGCGAGCGGCACGACGATCGTGAACGCGATCACCGCGGTCACCCATGGGCTCAGCCAGCCGAGCCCGAACAGCATGATCAGTTGCTGAATCGGGAACGCCCAGATGTACATGCCGTACGAGACGTCGACGCGGTGCGGCATGCGCAGCGGCAGCACCGCACCCGCCCAGAGCACGGCGAGCGCGAGCGGCAGCGGCGTGAGGTAGGTGCCCCAGCCCATCGTCGCGAGCGGGATGACCGCGGCCGCGCAGGCGATCGGCAGCCAGGGCTTCAGACTGATGCGCTCGCGGAAGACGTAGAGGAGCATCCCGGCGAGGAAGTAGCGGGCGAGGGGCAGTGCGACGCTCGCCGCGACGAACAACACCGGAATCACGAGGTGCAGGTGCCCGCGCACCCACTTGCTCAGAAACAGCACGCCGACTGCCAGGTACGCGGCGCCCTCGTACATGAGGGTCCAGAGCGAGCCGTTCCAGGTCGCCCGGTACGGCTCGAGCTCGAGGGTGCCATCGATCGTCGACTGATTCACCTCGAGCAGCGCGTTCTTCGTGACGTAGCTCACGGCGTCGTCAAAGTCGTAGTGCTGCATCGAGAGGATCGACGCGAGGGGCGCGAACACGAATGCGGTTACCAGCAGCACCGTCCACAGCCCCGGGGAAGATGCGCAGCGCGCGCCGCCAGAGGTACGGGCCGAGCGGCATGCGGGCGGCGGATGCGGTGACCAAGTAGCCGCTCAGCACGAAGAACGCGAACACCGCCCACTCGCCGAGGCCGCGGGTGGGATGCGAGCTGAAACCCGAAATGAGCCAGGTGTGGGAGACGATGACGACCGCGGCGAGGAGGAAGCGCAGGACGTCAAGGCCGTTTTCGCGGCTTGAAAGCCGATCACCCAGAGTTTGCATCGGCACGAGGTTACGTACCGATTCGCGGCCGCGCGTTGAGGCGCCGTTCAGGATTTCCGCGGGATCCGCAGCAAGTTGGGCCACAAGAAAATGCTGGGAACGGTGTGCCTGCGGCGCCGAACCCGCCCCACCGCATCCACTACCCTCGGGCACATGGGTCTGGGGCGGCGGAAGAATGACAGCGGCAGCAGTCAGGCGGTGCAACCGCGCTGGCTCGCGCGCGAGGACCACCGGCAGTGGATTGTCGGCGCCATCGGTATCTCGGTGCTCGTGCCGCTGCTGTTCCCCGGATTCAGCGACATCGACGAGGCAGCCACGTGGCTCGAGCGGCTCGAGCGCCTCGCGGTTCCGGTCATCTTCGCCTACGCCGTCATGCAGGCGACGAGTGTGCTCTCCTACGTGCCGCTGACGCTCTGGGCGTTCCGCGGGGTTGCGGGGGAGGACCTCGCCACGCTCGCGCGCTTCTCGTCACCGCGCAACGCAGACGAAGAGCGTCAACTGCGCTGGGCCGGCTTCGACGAGGTGTCAACCGCGATCGGCGCCGGCGGCATCTCGCTGATCTGCGTGATCGCGTTCATCCTCGTGCCGGGCGTGCGCGAGAGCCCGCTCGCGAGCTACGGCGCGCTCGTCGCGATGGTCGCCTCCTGGATGCTCATCGTCGTCGCGTTCGCGGTGCGGTACCTGCGCGACTGGGCGGCCGACGGCGGCGAGTTCATCGAATCGCGCGAGGCGCCGTCGTTCGTGGACTTTCTGCTCGTGTCGCTGCAGGTGTCGACCGGCTACAACTTGGCGAAGGGCATGTTCGAGACCCGGCGCTCGCGCCGCAACGCGCTCACCCACAACGTGATCGCCTACGTCTTCAACACCGTCATCATTGCCCTCGTGATTTCGGTGGCGCTGCCGGCCGCCATGGCCTCGTCCTAAGCGGCAACCGCACGCCGCGCGAACCCGACCGCGCCGCCCGGCGAAAGATTGCGTCACCTCTCTATTCATGGGTGGCCCGTTCCACTAGCGTCAAAATTGCACGCCGCTCACGGTGAGTGCACCCAGCGCCACCGAGTTCGTGACACGACGAAGAAGGTCGCCATGGCCGCAGATCCCAAGTCCGACGCCCCAATCACCCCGACTGACCTCGACCACACACCCACCGCGCCGACCCTGATGGCGACGCTCTTCGCCGAGACAGCGGGCACCTTCCTGCTCGTGATCGGCCTCATCGGCACGGCGCTGTTCGCGGCGAACTTCGGCGCGAGCCCCGAGGGCACCTCGCTCGGTGTCGGCTTCGTCGGCGTCGCGCTCGCGGTCGGCATCACCGTCATCGCCGGCGCGTACGCGTTCGGCCCGATTTCGGGCGGGCACTTCAACCCCGCCGTGACGGTCGGCCTTGCCGCCGCCGGACGCTTCCCCTGGTCGGGTGTGCTCGGCTACGTCGTCGCGCAGATCGTCGGCGGCGTGCTCGCCACTGCGGTCCTCTTCGCCATTGGCTCGTTCGGACCTGAGGGCTGGCTCGCGTCGGCGCAGGAGGCCGGCTTCGCGTCGAACGGCTATGACTCCCTCTCGCCGGGCGGCTTCGGCCTCGGCGCCGTCATCATCATCGAGACCGTGTTCACGGCGCTGTTCCTCTACGTGATTCTCGGCGTCACCCACGAGACGCGCGGCACGAAGTTCGCAGGACTCGCGATCGGACTCACGCTGACCCTTATCCACCTCGTGACCATCCCGGTCTCGAACACCTCGGTCAACCCGGCGCGGTCCATCGCCACCGCGGTGTTCGGCGGCGCCGAGCCGCTCACGCAGCTCTGGGTGTTCCTCGTGTTCCCGACGCTCGGCGCGCTCATCGCCGGCTTCACCTTCAAGCCGCTCTTCGACCGGGCGCGCGCCTAGCCGAAACGACTCGACCCCCGCGCAAGAGCTGCACGGGGGTCGAGTCGTGGCGCCAAGCGGCGCCGAAGCGGATGCGCGTTACGGCGTGAGGCGGTTCGGGCCGCGGAAGAGGTAGGTCACTTCGCGCAGGTTCGCCTGGTGCAGCATGAGCATCATCATGCGGGCGAGGCCCATGCCGAAGCCGCCGTGCGGGGGCGCGCCGTAGCGGAAGAAGTCGAGGTAGAACGAGAGTTCCTCGGGCTCGAGGCCCTTCTCGCGGATCTGCTGCTCGAGCACGTCGATGCGGTGCTCGCGCTGCGCGCCCGTCGAGATCTCGACGCCGTTCCAGATGAGGTCGTACGACTTCGTCAGCGATGCGTCGTGCTCGTGCCGCATGTGGTAGAACGGGCGGATCGAAACGGGGTAGTCGGTGAGGAACACGAACTCGCTGCCGTGCTCTTCGAGCGCCCAGCGGCCGATCTCGCGCTCGCCCTCGGGATCCATGTCGAGGTCGCCGCGTTCGAACTTGTGGCCTCGCGACTGCACGATTTCGCGTGCCTCGAGCAGCGGGATGCGCGGGAACGCCACGTCGGGCACCTTCACATCGACGTCGAAGTGCTGCTTGATCGCGTCGCCGTGGCGCTCCGAGACTGCCTGCAGGGCGGTGCGCATGAGCTCCTCCTGCATGTTCATGACGTCGGCGTGCGAGTCGATCCACGAGATCTCGGCGTCTACGCCAGTGAACTCGGTCGCGTGGCGCGAGGTGAACGACGGGTCGGCACGGAACACGGGGCCGATCTCGAAGATCTTGCCGAAGCCAGCCGACTGCGCCATCTGCTTGAAGAACTGGGGCGACTGCGCGAGGTACGCGGGGCGGTCGAAGTAGTCGACCTTGAACAGCTCGGCGTTCGACTCCGACGCGCTCGCCATGAGCTTCGGCGTGAACACCTCGATGTAGTCGCGCTCGAACCAGTAGTCGCGCATCGCGTGCGTGAAGGTGGTCTGGGCGCGGAAGAGCGTGTTGTTGCGCGGCGTGCGCAGGTCGAGGAAGCGCCAGTCGAGGCGCTTGTCGATCGACGTGTCGTCGGCAATCGGCGTCTCGGGGTCGGCCTCCGACTCGACGATGATCTCGCCGACCTTCACCTCGAGGCCACCGAGCTTCACGCGCTCATCCTTCTTGAGTTCGCCGGTGACGGTGAGCATGGTGCCCTGCGCGAGCGACGAGATCGTGTCGCTGATCTGCTCGCGGCCCTCGCTGCGCGGGTTCACGAGCTGCAGGGCGCCGGTCTCGTCGCGAAGCACGACGAACTGCACCTTCTTCTGGTCGCGGACGGTGTCTACCCAGCCCTGAACCTTGACCGGTCCATCCTCGAGTCCGGCAAGTTCGGCAATCACGGTTCGTTGAGTCACCCCGCCATCCTAGTCGCCCGGCGCCGCGCGCACGTGCCTTCCCAGTGGCGACTCAGCCGCGGCTAGGCGCCGTCGGAGCGTATCCAGCCCAGCAGCTCGCGGTCGAGGCCGCGCCGATACTCGATCCATTCCTTCATGCGATCAGCCTACGCAGGCGCGTCTCGCTAGGCTTGCGACTATGCAGGAGCAGCGAATCCACCTGGTGCGGCACGGCGAGGTCGACAACCCCGAGGGCATTCTGTACGGGCGCTTGCCGAACTATCACCTGAGCGAGCGCGGCCATCGCATGGCGAAGCTCGCGGCCGACGATCTCGCGGCGCGCAACGTGCCGGCCGGGCGCCTCGTCGTCTCGCCGCTCGTGCGCACGCAGGAGTCGGCGGCGCCGGTCGCCAAGGCCCTCGGGCTCGAGCCGGTCATCGACGACCGCATTGTCGAGCCCTGGAACGTCTTCGAGGGCCAGCGACTGGGCGGCCCCGACGGTGCCTGGCGCAAGCCGAGCAACTGGCCGCACTTCGCCCTGCCGTGGGTGCCGAGCTGGGGCGAACCGTTCACCGAAATCGTCGCCCGCATGAAGGCCTCGCTGCTCGAGCACGCGGCCGCAGCGGAGGGCGAGGATGTTATCGTGGTGACACACCAATTGCCGATCTGGATGGTGCATCGGGCCGTGACCCACCGGCCACTCCCGCACAACCCGGCCAAGCGCCGTTGCGCCCTTTCGAGCATCACTGTGCTCGAATACCACCCGGCAACCGGCTTCATCGAAGCCGATTATCACGAACCGGCCGCCAGCGAACTCGCTGGGGCCACCGACCAGGGAGCTGTGTGAGCAGACGACACCGCCGAGTGACCGCAACCGCGCTCGGCCTCGCCGCGGCCCTCGCCCTCACCGGCTGCGCCAACGACGAGTTCGCGCAGCAGTACGCCGCAGATTCTGAGCAGGGCTACGTTTCGGGCGACGGCTCGTGGGAGATCTTCCCCGCCGACCAGCGCGCCGACCCCATCGCCTTCGAGGGCCAGACCGAGTCGGGCGACACCTTCTCGAGCGAGGACTACGCCGGCGAGGTCGTCGTGGTCAACTTCTGGTACGCGGCCTGCCCGCCGTGCCGCGCCGAAGCCGCCGACCTGCAGACCGTCAACGAGAACTACGAAGACGACGGCGTGCAGTTCGTCGGCGTCAACGTGTACGACCAGGCGTCAACCGCCCAGTCGTTCGCCGACGAGTTCGGCGTGACGTACCCGAGCATCCTCGACGTCGATGACGCGAGCGTGCGCCTCGCCTTCGCCGACAACGTGTCGCCGCAGGCGATCCCGTCGACCCTCGTGCTCGACCGCAACGGCTCGGTCGCCGCCGTGATTCGCGGCCTGGCTGACACCTCGGTGCTCAGCTCGATGATCGACGACGCGCTCGCCGAGTAGCTCGTGAACCCCGGCGAAGTCATCATCAGCGGGCAGCTCCTCGCGGCGCTGCCGATCGCGCTGCTCGCCGGGCTCATCTCGTTCGCTTCGCCCTGCGTGCTCCCCGTGATTCCCGGGTACATCGGCATGCTCGGCACGGTCTCCGATTCCAAGAAGTCCGACACGAACAAGCAGGATGCGCGCGAGTCGGTCGCGTCGGGCGGCACGGCCACCGCGGTGCGCGAGGCCGCGGCCCCGGCCCGCGGTCGCGTCGCGCTCGGCGCCCTGCTGTTCGTGCTCGGCTTCTCGGTGATTTACGTCGTCACCGGCGCATTCTTCGGCCAGCTCGGCGTCTGGTTCCTGCGCTACCAAGACCCGATCACGCGCATCCTCGGCATCGTCGTAATTCTCATGGGCCTCGTGTTCATGGGCATGGCGGGCCCCTGGCAGCGCACGATCAAGCTGAGCCGCGCCCCCGCCGGCCTCGTCGGTGCACCCCTGCTCGGCGCGATCTTCGCGCTCGGTTGGGCGCCGTGCATCGGCCCGACCCTCGTCGCGATCCAGTCGCTCTCGTTTGACTCGGCCTCGGCCGGTCGCGGCGCGCTGCTCGCCTTTGCCTACTGCCTCGGCCTCGGCCTCCCATTCGTGCTCGCCGCCGTGTTCTGGAGCTCGGCGACGGGCTGGATCGGTTGGCTCAAGCGGCACATTCGCACCATCAACCTCATTGGCGCCGCCCTGATCATCTTGATCGGCGTGCTCATGGTTGCTGGCGTGTGGCAGCTGTTCGTCTCCTACATCGCATCTATTCTTCCCGGATATGTCGCGCCCCTCTGATCACATCGACGCCGGCAGCGAGGGGTTCGAACCCAGCATTCGCGCGCCGAAGAAGCAGCCCGCAGGCACACCCCGCGGGCCCGGAGCGCGCGCCGTGACGGTGTTGCGCAACCTTTGGACCTGGCTCACGAGCATGCGCACGGCGATCATCCTGCTGTTGCTGCTCGCCATCGCGGCCGTGCCCGGTTCGCTCGTGCCACAGCGCTCGAGCGACCCGAACGGCGTCACCCAGTACTTTACGAACCACCCCGACACGGCGCCGACGCTCGACGAGTGGGGCATGTTCGACGTCTACTCGTCGTGGTGGTTCTCGGCAATATACCTGCTGCTGTTCGTGTCGCTCGTCGGCTGCATCCTGCCCCGGACCGTGCACCACTTCCGGTCCCTGCGCTCGAAGCCGCCCCGCACTCCGGCGCGGCTGCAGCGCCTCGATGCGTACGCGACACTGAAGCTCGACGCGCGCTGGACTGGCCGCGAGGGCGAGATCATCGCCGCGGCGCAGCGACTGCTCAAGTCGCGCCGCTACCGCACGACGCTCTACGAGACCCAGCCCCGGGGTAAGCGCGCCGGCACCCTGTCGGTGTCGGCCGAGCGCGGCTACCTGCGCGAGACGGGCAACCTCATTTTCCACGTCGGTATGCTCGGCGTGATCATCTCGGTCGGCGTGCTCTCGGGCTTCAACTGGCACGGCCAGCGCGTGCTCGTCGAGGGGCAGTCGTACGTCAACGGCCTCGTCAGCTACTCGTCGTTCACGCCCGGTCGCTTCTTCACGCCCTCGCAGATTCCCGGTTTCTCGGTCAAGCTCGACGATCTGCAGGTGACGTACGAGGACGAAAACCAGAACGCCATCGGTATTCCGACCGACTACACCGCGAACGTGACGGTGCAGCATCCGGGCCAGGAGGCGTACCAGGACGTCATCAAGGTGAACGAGCCGCTGCGCATGGACGGCACCGACACCTACCTGCTCGCGAACGGTTACGCGCCGACGGTCACGGTGCGCGACCCTGACGGCAACGAGGTGTTCCATGATTCGGTCGTCTTCATTCCGCAGGACTCGTTCCTCACCTCGACCGGCGTCGTGAAGATTCCGGATGGGCTGGCCGAGCAGGTCGGCATGGTCGGCTTCTTCTACCCGACGGCATCGCAGCTCGAGTCGGGCGCGTTCACGTCGACCAACCAGGACCTGCTCGACCCGATGCTCTCGCTCAACGTCTACGTTGGCGACCTCGGCCTCGACGACGGCGTGCCAACCTCGGTCTATCGCCTCGACACCGAGAACCTCACGCAGGTCGCGGGCGGCGACCACGGTGAGGCGATGCAGCTGCGCCCGGGCGAGACGGTCGAGCTGCCGAACGGCCTCGGCACCATCTCGCTCGACGCCGAGGTGCCTCGCTACGCGTCGTTCGACGTGCAACGCGACCACACGCGCGTGCCGGTGGCCGTGTTCGTGTTCCTCTCGATCGCCGGCCTCATCTCGTCGCTGCTCGTGCCGCGCCGCCGCATCTGGGTCAAGGTGCAGGCCACCGACGACGGCGTGCTCGTCGAATTCGCCGGCCTCGCGCGCGGGGAGGACCCGCAGCTTGCGCGGGCCGTGAATGAACTCGTAGACGCCTGCACACGCGAACTCGTATCCTTGAAGCACCCTGCCGCCGCCTCGTCGAGCGGCGAATCCTGACTCGGTTGCGCCCCGGCGCAACCAGAATGTCGGCGGATCCTCGCCGCTCGGAGCAACACCTCACATGATCGAATCCCTCATCAACTGGTCGGACATCGCGTACTACGTCGCCATGGGCGTCTATGCCTTGGCGTTCATCCTCTTCGCCCTCGACCTCTCGGGCCGCGGCTCGACCGAGGCGAAGCGCGCCGCGGCCGCCCGCAACTCGGGCTCGGCGCTCGGCGCAACCTCGCGCGAGCTCGTCGGCGCGACCGTGAGCCACGCGGATGCGAGCGGCGCGGGCATCGTGACCTCGAAGGCACCCGAGGCGAGCAGCTCAGGCGGCACCGCCGTGCGCGCGACCAGGGCTGGCGGCGGTGAAAGCTGGCGCGACCTGCGCGCGACGCGCTTCCTGCCCGCCGCGATGGTCGCGACCCTCGTCGGCTTCGCGGCGCACTTCACGTCGGCGCTCACCCTCGGCCTCGCGGCCGGACGCGTGCCGTGGTCGAACATGTACGAGTTCACGCTCACGGCGACGCTGCTCATCGTGCTCGTGTTCCTCGTCTCGCAGCTCTGGCAAGACCTCCGGTTCCTCGGCACCTTCATCACCGGCATGGTGACGCTGTTCCTCGGCATCGCAACCGTCGGCTTCCGCGTCGAGGTCATGCCGCTACAGCCGGCGCTACAGAGCTACTGGCTGGTCATTCACGTCTTCATCGCGTCACTTGCGACGGGCTTCCTCGCCCTCGGCTCTGGCCTTTCGGTGCTGCAGCTGCTGCAGCAGCGCCGCGAGGCCCGCGTGCGCGCCGGCGAGGCCGCGAAGCGTGGCCCGCTCTCGGCACTGCCGGGCTCGGAGCGCCTCGAGGACTTGGCCTTCCGCGTCAACGTTGTCGGCTTCATCTTCTGGACCTTCACGCTCGTCGCCGGCGCGATCTGGGCCGAGGCTGCGTGGGGCCGCTACTGGGGTTGGGACACCAAGGAGGTGTGGACCTTCATCATCTGGGTGGTCTACGCCGGCTACCTGCACGCGCGCAGCACGAAGGGCTGGCGCGGCACGCCGTCAGCCTGGCTCGCGATCGTGGGCTTCGCGACGGTGATGTTCAACTTCGGCATCGTCAACGTGTTCTTCAAAGGCCTGCACTCGTACTCGGGCCTGTAGGCCGCCGAGAAGTTACTTGGCCTCGAGCCGCGCGTAGCACTCGCGCATCCGCTCGAACCACCACGAACGCCGCTCCTTCGGGGCGGCGTTCGTGCGTAGCGCGGCTTCGTCGGGCACGACCGGGGCGAGCGAGATGCAGCCGCCGACGGGGCGCCGCGGCTCGCTCACCTCGTCGGCGAAGAGCGAGACCGTGCCGAGGCCCGCGGCGAATGCGGGCTCGGGCAACAGCGCCGCGAGCTGCGCGCCCATGACGATGCCCACCGAGGTGTCGAGGGCGCTCGACACGGTTGCGGTGAGACCGGATGCGCGCACGATCTCGGCCGCGCGGCTCACCCCGCCGAGCGGCTGGGCCTTGACGACGAGGTGGTCGGCGGCGCCCGAGCGGGCGACTTGGAGCGGGTCGCTCGCCTTGCGCACGAGCTCGTCGGCGGCGATGCGGATGCGTGCGGCCGGGCCGCCCGCGAGCGTCTCGCGCAGCGCGACGAGCTCGTCGATCGTGGCGACCGGCTGCTCGGCGTACTCAAACTCGAAGCCGGCGTCGGTGAGGGTGCGCAGCGCCGCCGCGGCCTCGGCCACCGACCAGCCAGCGTTCGCGTCGATGCGAAGCCTGGCATCCGGCGCGGCCTCGCGCACCGCCTCGAGCCGCGCAAGGTCGTCGGCGAGCGAGTGGCCGCGCTCGGCGACCTTGACCTTGACGACTTCGCAGCCGTCGTAGCGCGCGAGCACCTCGGCGACGCGTTCGGCGGCGACGGCCGGCACCGTCGCGTTGACGGGCACCGAGCCCGACCCTCGGCGCTCGAGGGTGGGCGAGAAGCCGTACTCGATTGCGGCCGCGAGCCAGGTCGCCGCCTCGGCGGGGCCGTACTCGAGGAACGGCGAGAACTCGCTCCACACGGGCTGCCCCGCGACCTCGGCGGTGCCCTCGATGAGCGCCGCCTCGCGGCGGGTCACGCCACGGAACTTCGTGTTCAACGGCAGCGACACGATGTGGGTGCGGGCGAGGAGCTCGTCGAGTGGCACGATCGGGGCAGGCATGTGCTCATCTTCGCGCGCCCGGCTGCGCCAGGTCGAATTAGCTGCCCGGCGAGCGCGCACTACACTAATCAGCAGTCACATCCCTACCAGCCCGAACGGAATCGAATGGCGATCGAGCAGAGCGTCGCTGGCGGCCCGCGCCGCAAGCGCGACCGCGACCCCTCGTACCGGCACGCCACCGTGGTGCCGCTGCCATGGGTCGACCAGATGCTCAACCCGCTCAGCTGGCGCGTCGGGCATTGGGCGATGTTTGGGGCCGTGCTGACGCTCGCCGCCGACATCATCACGGGCCTCTACCTCTTCAACTTCTTCGGCATCGGCCGACAGTTCGAGCTGCAGATGTGGCTGCTCATCGCGGGCACGCTCGGCTTCGTGTCGATCACCGCATCGCTCTACGCGATCTTCTTCAAGTCGGGCCGCGCGACCGGCATCTTCGCGTTCATCTGCAGCTTCATCGTCGGCGCGGCGCCCGCCTGGCTCGTGCTCAACACGATCCTGCAGTTCATCATCAACGGGGGCACCCTGCCCGACGCCCCCATCAACTGGTAGCTCGCGGCGGACGACTACGGTGGTTATATGACTACCGAGCAGGTTTCTGACGTCTTCGACCCGTCGCGCTGGCAGCGGGTGTCGCAGTTCGATTTCACCGACATCACGTACCACCTCGACACGACCGGCCGCATCGCGCGCGTCGCGATCGACCGCCCCGAGGTGCGCAACGCGTTTCGCCCGAAGACCGTCGACGAGCTCTACACCGCGCTCGACGACGCCCGCCAGAACCCGCGCGTCGGCGTCGTGCTGCTCACCGGCAACGGCCCGAGCCCAAAGGACGGCGGCTATGCGTTCTGCTCGGGTGGCGACCAGCGCATCCGCGGCCGTGACGGCTACCAGTACGCCGAGGGCGACACCGCCGACTCGGTCGACAAGGCGCGCGCGGGTCGCCTGCACATCCTCGAGGTACAGCGCCTCATTCGCTTCATGCCGAAGGTCGTCATCTCGGTCGTCAACGGCTGGGCGGCCGGCGGCGGGCACTCGCTCTACGTCGTCACCGACCTCACGATCGCGTCGCGCGAGCACGCCATGTTCAAGCAGACCGACGCCAACGTCGGCTCGTTCGACGCGGGTTACGGCTCGGCCTACTTCGCGAAGCAGGTCGGCCAGAAGTTCGCTCGCGAGGCGTTCTTCCTCGCCGAGGAATACGACGCGCAGCGCGGCTACGAGGTCGGCGCCGTGAACCGTGTCGTGCCCCACGCCGAGCTCGAGACCGAGGCCCTGAGCATGGCCGAGACGATTCTCACGAAGTCGCCCACGGCCATCCGCATGCTCAAGTACGCGATGAATCTGCAGGACGACGGGCTTGTGGGCCAGCAGCTCTTCGCCGGCGAGGCGACCCGCCTCGGGTACATGACCGACGAGGCGGTCGAGGGCCGCGACGCGTTCCTGCACAAGCGCGACCCCGACTGGGCGCCGTACCCCTGGTACTACTAATGGGCCGGATGCTCGGCTCGCGCGAGCTGCGCGAGGTCGCGGTCGACGACACCGCCGAGTTCTTCGCCCAGCTGCGCGCGGCGCTCGCGGGGGAGGGGCCGGCGCTGTTGCCGCGCCCGGCCGGCTGGTCGGGGTCGAGCGACGAGCTGCGCGGCGTGACCGTACCAGGCGACGTCGCCCTCGTCATCGAGACGAGCGGCTCGACTGCGGCGCCGAAGCGCGTGCTGCTCACCGCCGAGGGGCTCATGGCGGGGGCGCGCGCGACGCACCTCCGCCTCGGCGGGGCGCACGCCGGCGGCGAGCAGTGGCTGCTCACACTGCCCGCGCACTACATCGCGGGCGCGCAGGTGCTCGTGCGCTCGATCGTCGCGGGCAGCGAGCCGGTCGTCGCCTCGGGCGAGCACTTCACTCCCGAGGGCTTCATCGCCGACGCCGCGCGCCTCACCGGCGAGCGGCGCTACGTGTCGCTCGTGCCGGTGCAGCTGCGCCGGCTCGTCGACGCGGCCCGGGAGGATGCGCGGGTCGGGGCCGCGCTCGCGCGCTTCCACGGCATCCTGGTCGGCGGGCAGGCGACGCCGCGGGAACTGCTCGCCGAGGCCCGCGGGCTCGGCTGGCCGGTCACGACGACATACGGCTCGAGCGAGACGAGCGGTGGTGCCGCCTACAACGCAAAGCCGCTGCCGGGCGTGCGGATGCGGCAGGTTGACGGCGAGCTCTGGGTCGCCTCGCCGTCGCTCGCGCTCGGCTATCTCGGCGACCCCGAGCGCACCGCCGAGGCCTTCGTGACCGACGAGGCCGACGACCGCTGGTACCGCACGGGCGACGCCGGCACGGTGAGCGGCGACGGCCCCTGGGCCCTCGGCCTCGACGTCGAGGCGACCGGCACGATTGCCGTCACCGGGCGCTTCGACAGCGTGATCATTTCGGGCGGGGTCAAGGTCAACCTCGACGAGGTGACGCTCGCCGCGAGTTCAGCCGGCGCCTTCGACGAGGTCGTCGCGGTCGCCGTGGCGAGCCGCGAGTGGGGCGAGCGCGTCGCGCTGATCGCCGCCGACTCCGCAGCTGGCGGGCCGACGATCGACTCGCCCTCGGGCGGCCGCTCGACGCAGGATCCGCCCTCGGGCGAGGAGCCGTCGCCGGGCCAGCCGACGGCCGACGCGGCATCCTTCGGCGCCGGGGTGCTCGACGCAGGCACGGATGCGAGGTGGCAGCGCATCCATTCGGCCCTCGCACCGCTCGGCGCGGCCGCGCGGCCGGCGCTCACCGCGCGCATTCCCGAGCTGCCGCGCCTCGCGAGCGGAAAGCCCAACCGGCGCGCGCTGCGCGAGCTCGTGGAATCGCTCGCGCGCCGCCTCGAAGCCGACCCGACTTAGAATCACTGGGTGGCCAAACAGAAACGCAGCAACCCCAGTCAGCAACCGCGAAAGCAGGCGAACGCGCGCAACGTGACCCTGCGCGATTGGATTTCCGGGGCGCGGCTGCGCACCCTGCCGCTGGCCGTGTCGCCCGTGCTGCTCGGCTTCGCCTCGGCCGTGAGCGCGCAGCCCGGCGAGTTCCACTGGGTGCGGGCGCTCGCCGCGCTCGCCGTGGCGCTCTGCCTGCAGATCGGCGTGAATTACGCGAACGACTACTCCGACGGCGTCCGGGGCACCGACGACGTGCGCGTCGGCCCGGCGCGACTCACGGGCGGTGGCGGCGTCGACCCGAAGCGCGTGCGCAACCTCGCCTTCTTCTTCTTCGCGCTCGCGGCGGTCGCCGGGCTGTTCCTTGTCGTGCGCACCGAACAGTGGTGGCTGCTCGCCATCGGCGTGCTCGCGATTCTCGCCGCGTGGTTCTATACCGGCGGCAAGCGTCCCTACGGCTACGCGGGCCTCGGTGAGGTCTTCGTCTTCAGCTTCTTCGGCCTCGTCGCGACCGTCGGCACCGCCTACACGCAGGTGCTGTTCGTGCCATCGAACGCCTGGGTACTCGGCACCGCCGCGGGCCTGTTCGCCTGCGCCGTGCTCATGGTGAACAACCTGCGCGACCTCGACCAGGACCGCAACGCCGGCAAGCGCACGCTCGCCGTGCTCGTCGGCCGCGGCACGGGCCGCATCTTCTTCGGCGTCTTCGCGCTCGCGCCGTTCGTTGCGACGATCATGTTCATGCTCGTCTACCCGCTGTCGGGCTTCGCGCTGTTCACGCTGCTGATTCTCGGCCCGGCCGTCGTCATCACCTCGACGTCCGAGACGCCGCGCGACCTCATCCTCGCGCTCAAGCTGACGTCGCTCGGTTCGTTCGCCTGGGCGATCATCATGGCGATCGGCATCATCGTGCCGAACATCACGCCGGCCGTGGTGCCGGCGTACCTCGGCTAAGCGCTACTTGGCCTGAGTATCGGGGTCGTCGGTCTTGTCGAGATCGGCGGCCTCGGTCGTTTCCGGGGCGTCGGTGTCGGTGTCAGTGTCGTGCTCGATCTCGACGTCGGGATCGTTCTCGGGCACCGAGCCGGTGGCCGGCTCGTCCGACTCGGCCACCGCATCCGGCTCCTCGTGCGCGTGCTCATCGAGCAGCGCATCCTCGGCCTCGGCATCCGCCCCGGCGACGCGACCCTCGCGCTGCTGCATGATCGCGCCGCCGATCGCGAGGCGCTCGGAGCGCAGGAACAGCAGCGACACGGCGAAGCCGATGATCGAGGCGATCACCACGGCGATCAGCCAATTCCACTGCACGGTCGGCAGCAGCAGCATGACGAGCACGAACGGCACCGCGAACGCGAGCAGCCGAACGACCGTGTAGATGATCCAGGCGCGTGAAGTCTTCATCACAACCAGTCTACGAATCCCCGGCTCTGACGGTTCGTCAGGCTCGCGAAGGTAGAATCTACGGGTATGGGTCGCTGGATAATTCTCGGAGTGGTCGTCGCCGTCGCGCTGACGGTCTACGCAGTCGTTGACTGCGCAATGTCGGACGCCAACCGCACCCGGATTTTCCGCAAGCCAATCTGGCTCGTTATCGTCCTGCTGCTGCCCGTGATCGGCCCGCTGCTCTGGATCTTCATGGGCAAGGGTCCCGTCGGCAAGGATCAGCGCGCGCCCGACAACGACATCGACTACCTGCGCAGCATCGGAGACGACAAGGCGCACGACGACCGCATCGCTGAGCTCGAAGACGAGATGCGAAAGCTCGACGACGAGATCGAGCAGGCGCGCCGTACAAGCATGAACCAGCATCCGTCGAACCACACCGGCGCGCTGCCCACCATCGAGCCCGACGACGAGCAGCCCCGCGAGGGCGACGACAACCTCGGCGACACTCCGGGCACCGGCCCCGACTCGGATTCCGAAGGCACGCGCTCGTGAGCGCCGCGCTCGCGGCAGCAGTTGAGTTGCTCGTCGCGGCGGTGAACGGTGGGGTGCGCGACATTGTCGTGTGCCCGGGCTCGCGCTCGCAGGCGCTCGCGCTGGTTGCCGCCGAGCTTGAGCGGGTGCGCGCCGTGCGGCTGCACGTGCGGGTGGATGAGCGCGGCGCCGCGTTCTTCGCGCTCGGCCTCGCCCGCGAGTCGGGCCGCGCGGTGCCGGTCATCACGACGTCGGGCACGGCGGTTGCGAACCTCCATCCGGCGATGCTCGAAGCGCACCACTCGGGCGTGCCCCTCATCGCCCTCACGGGCGATCGGCCGAAGGAACTCATCGGCACAGGCGCGAACCAGACCACGGTGCAGAGCGGCATATTCGGTCCGCTCATCAACACGACCACGCTCGGCGCCCCCGACGACGACGAGCTCAGTCTCGCGCTCGCGGCAGGGGCGGGCAAGGAGCTCGCGTCCGCGCGCACGGCCTGGCACCTCAACGTCGCCTACCGAGAGCCGCTCTCGGGCATCGTGCCCGACCTGAGCGGCCGAGTCGAGGCGCTCGCGTCGCCGGTGTCGCCCGAGCTCGAGGCGGCCGAGGCCGCGTGGCCGGGCAAGGGCGGCGATGCGCGCATCCTCGGCCGGGGCATCGGCACCGAGCTCGCGGCGCAGATCACCGCGACCATCGAACAGCACAAGTCCGCGCCCGCGAAGCTGCGGGCGTCGGCGCACGACAGCGTGACCCCGCTCGAGATCGCCGAACTCGACCCGGCCGACTGGCCCGTCAGCATCGTCATCGCGGGCGACGGCGCCGGCCCGAGTGCCGAGCGCATCGCGCGCCAGGGCGGCTGGCCGCTCGTGGCCGAAGTGTCGAGCGGTGCCCGGTTCGGCCGCAACCTCGTCGTCGCCTACCGTCAGCTACTCGGTGAGTCGAGCACGGTGCCGGGGCTGCGTGACGGACTCGAACTCGCGATCGTCCTCGGGCATCCGACCCTGAGCCGCGAAGTGACGGCGCTGCTGAAGCGGCCTCGCCTCCGGGTCATCGTCGTCGACCGGCCCGGCGCGCCGGCGTTCAAGCCGACGAAGACGGCCGAGCACGTCGACGACGTCAAGGTGCTCGCGTTCGGCGCGACGCGACTCGGCGCGAGCGATGAAATGTTCCAGCTGCGCCGCGAGGCCGACCGGATGCTTGCCGGCTGGCTCGACGCATCCCGCGCCCTCGTGCTCGAGCAGGGCTCGGATGCCCCGGCTCCCGACATCGAGGCCTCGCGCAGCCGCGATTTTCGCGACCGCGCGCGCTTCGGCCAGCAGGAGCTCGCCGTCTCGCGCGAGCCGGTCAACCGGCACATGCTCGTCGACGCCCTGTGGCGGCACACGTGGCCGCATGACCGGCTGGTCGTCGCCGCATCCCGGCTCATTCGCGACCTCGACAGCCGCGCGCCCGGCAAGCGCCTGCGCGTGCACGCGAACCGCGGCCTCGCCGGCATCGATGGCACGATCGCGACCGCGCTCGGCGTCGCCGACGCGAGCCAGCACGGCGACGAGCTGAGCTCGCGGGCCGGCATGACCCGCCTGCTCGTCGGTGACCTCGCGTTCGTGCACGACGCCTCGTCGCTGCTCGTCATGCAGGGCGGCGAGGATGCGCCGCGGCTGCAGATCGTCGTCGGCAACGACGGCGGCGGCACGATCTTCGACGGCCTCGAGGTCGCCGACACTGCCGACGCCACCGCGTTCGAGCGCGTCATGCGCACCGGTCGCGAGGTCAACATCGAGGCGATCGCCGACGCATTCGGCTGGGGCTACCGCCGCGCGACGACGCGCTCGCAGCTCGAGGAGGCGCTCACCGACCAGACGTCGCCGCGCATCGTCATCGAGGTGCCGCTCGACGCCGAGCAGGGCCAAACCGACGTCGACACCGAGTAGCGCTTCAGTGGGGCGGGTCTAGGCTCGGTGCCATGGCCGACATCACTGACTACATCTACCTCGAGGATGCGCTGCGCGCGCGGATCACTGACGATCAGTTCTCGATTGGCGACCTGGCACCCGACGAAACCCCGGGCTTCACGGCGAAGAAGAACGAGAAGGCGATCGGCAAGGAACTCCTCACCGTTCGCGACAAGGAGCTCTCTGACCTGCAGGAGCGCATGTACGCGAAGGCGCGGGTCGATGACCCGAACGCGCCGAGCGTGCTGTTCGTGCTGCAGGGTATGGACACGGCGGGCAAAGGCGGCATCATCCGCCACGTGTTCGGCTCGGTCGACCCGCAGGGCCTGCAGCTCGCGTCGTTCAAGCGGCCGACCGAGGAGGAGCTCGCGCATGACTTCCTCTGGCGCATCGAAAAGCAGGTGCCAAAACCAGGGTTCATCGGCGTCTTCGACCGCTCGCACTACGAAGACGTGCTCGTGCAGCGGGTGCGTTCGCTCGCGCCCGCGGAGGAAATCGAGCGGCGGTACGGGGCGATCGTTGACTTCGAGCGTGGCCTGGTTGCCGCCGGGACCAAGGTCGTGAAGGTGTTTCTGCACATCTCGAAGGATGAGCAGGAGGAGCGCCTGCGCGAGCGCATCGAGCGCGAGGACAAGCACTGGAAGTACAACCCGGGTGACATCGACGAGCGCGAGTTGTGGGATGAGTACCAGCAGGCCTACGAGATCGCGATCCAGCGCACTTCGACGCCCGAGGCACCTTGGTGGATCGTGCCCGCCGACCGCAAGTGGTTCTCGCGGCTGTTCGTGAAGGGGCTGCTGCTGGACACGCTGCGCGGCCTGGAGCTCGACTGGCCCGAGGCCGACTTTGACCCGAAGACCGAGCTCAAGCGCCTGAAGGAATCGAGCAAGTAGGGGTTTGGCTTAGGCCGGTTTTCTCGGAGAGACGCGGTTACGGCCGCAGCGATACTCGACAACCCGACGGGGAGCGCGTGCAAGCTTCGCCTCAAGTGCCTCTCGCGAGACGCCCGACGTGTTCGACAGCACCCGCAGCAACACGGCAAACGCGACCACCCCGAGCACGAAGAACGTGCCGAACACCCCCTGAAGCCCAAACGCCTCCCGTGGCGCCAATGAGCAAGATCGACGTGACAAACCCCTCCGCGAGCGGGGTCAGCCAGAGCTCTTGCGACATCGGCTCGAGCGCGCCCGGGCAGCGCACGTGCCCACCCTAACGCGCCCGCACCGTGCGGCCACGGGCAGCGTCATGCGACGAACAACGGCACGAATGTGCGCTGCTCTAGTACCCCTCCGGCCCCACCGTCGCCCCGAGCGCCTCGACGATCGGCCGGAACTTCGGCAGCGTCTCGGCGAACTCCTCGTCGGGGTCGGAGCTGCCGACGATGCCGCCGCCGGCGAAGGCGGTCACCGCATCCGTCGCGAACTCGGCGCCGCGCAGCGCGACGACCCACTCGCCATCGCCCGAGGCCGAGAGCCAGCCCGCGGGGCCGGCGTAGCGCATCCGGTCGAAGGGTTCGAGCTTGTCGATCGCGGCGAGCGCCGCCTCGCGCGGCGTGCCGCCGACCGCGGCGGTCGGATGCAGGGCGGCGACGAGGTCGAGCACGCTCGCGTCGCGAGGCAGGGTGCCGCGAATGTCGCTCGCGAGGTGCCACACATTCGGTAGTTCGAGCAGGAACGGCTCGGGTGACGAGGTCAGCCCCGAGTCGGGCTCCTCATGGCGGTCGAGCGAGCGCAGCGACCCGAGCGCCGACTCGACGGCGTAGCGGTGCTCCTCGCGATTTTTCGCGGATGCGCGCAGCGCCTCGGCCGCCTCGGCGTCGGCCCCGGTCTCGGCCTCGCGCGGCGCGGTGCCGGCGAGCACGCGCGCCGTGACCGCGCCGTCGATCACCCGCACGAGCATCTCGGGGCTGGCGCCGATGAGCCCGTCGACGGCGTAGGTCCAGGTCTCGGGGTAGGCCTCGGCGAGGCGCGCGAGCACGGCGCGGAAGTCTTGCCCGGCAGCGATCGGCGCGAGCAGGTCGCGCGCGATGACGACCTTCGACAGCTCGCCGGCGCGGATGCGCTCGACGGCCTCGGCGACGGCGTCGTGGTGCAGCGCGGCGGTCATCACGCCCTCACGGAACGCCAGCGGCGCGAAGTCGCCGATCGGTGCGAGCACCGGCAGCTGCGCGGTGGCGAGCACCGGCTCCGACTCATCCTCGGGGTCGTCGTCGCCCGCGAGTGTCACCCGCGTGACGAAGGCGACGCCGCCCCGGCGGCCGAAGATGAGCTCGGGCACTCGCAGCACGCTCTGCGCGTCGCTCGAGTCGGCGAAGGCGAAGGCGCCGAACGCGACGAGCCCGGTCGAGGGCAACTGCACCTCGTCAGAGATCTCGCTCGCCTCGACTAGCTGCTGCCAGGCCTCGCGCGCCTCGCGGATGCGGTCAGGCCCCGAGAACTCGGCTCGCCAGACCTCGCCGCGGCCGACGATGCCGTCGCCGCGGCGCAACCACACGGCAAGCTCCCGCAGCTGTCCAGCGCCGGGGACGGGCGCGAGTTGCAGCAGCCCGCCCGGGTCGGCAATTCGCGCGGTACGAACGCGGAGCCGAGGGAGCGCAACCATCACGCGTGCCAGCGTACCGCGCGCGCGAAGGCAGGGAGCGGAGGGTGTCCTAGACTGTTCGGGTGACCAAACCCGACCTCGCGAAGCGACCTGACGACGTCTCGTCGATGTTCGACCGAGTTTCCCGCGGGTACGACCTCACCAACGACGTACTTTCGCTCGGTGTGACGCCGTATTGGCGGATGCGCGCTCGGCGTGCGATCGACCCGCGCCCCGGCCAGCAAGTGCTCGACGTGGCCTGCGGCACCGGCACCGTGACGCGCATCCTCGCCGACCACGGCTCGACCGTCACCGGCCTCGACTTCTCGCACGGCATGATCGAGGAGGCCATCAAGCGCCACGGCGACCACCCGAACATCACGTTCCAGCAGGGCGATGCGACGCAGCTGCCCTTCGACGACAACACCTTCGACGTCACGACGGTGAGCTTCGGCATCCGCAACGTGCAGGAGCCCAAGCGCGCGCTCGCCGAGATGCTGCGCGTCACGAAGCCCGGCGGCAAGATCCTCGTGTGCGAGTTCTCGCACCCGACGAACGGGCTCGTGAACTTCGGCTACGACACCTATATGAACGTGCTCATGCCGGGCATCGTCAAGCTCGTGTCGAGCGACCCCGAGGCCTACGACTACCTCTTCAACACGATTCAGGCGTGGCCCGAGCAGGCGACGTTCGCGAGCTGGCTGCGCGAGGTCGGCTACGAGCGGGTCGCCTACCGCAACCTCACCTACGGCATCGTGGCGCTGCACCGCGGCACGAAACCCGCGGCCTAGCCCGCCGCATCCACCTCACTCGCAAGCTTCAGGAGACTACGTGACCGCCTCGACTTCGGCGCGCCGCCCCGCACACGGCGCGATCGGTGCCGGCTTCGCGAAGCAGCTGTTCGGCAAACCGGCCGAGCGCAAGCTCAAGGCGACCCTCGACGAGGGGCTCGAGCGCGTCGAGCAGGTGCTGCACGAGCAGGTGAAGTACTCCGACCAGGTCGCGGCCACGACGACGACCTACCTCATGAGCGCTGGCGGCAAGCGTCTGCGCCCGATGCTCGTGCTGCTTGCGGCCCAGCTCGGCCCGAAGCCCGTGAGCGCGGCGCTCGACGAGGCCGCCGCGGCCGTCGAGATCACCCACCTCGCGTCGCTCTACCACGACGACGTCATGGACGAGGCGACGCTGCGCCGCGGTGTCACCGCCGCCCACCTGCGCTGGAGCAACTCGACCGCGATCCTCGCCGGCGACCTGCTCTTCGCCCGCGCCTCGCAGATTTTCTCGTACCTCGGCGCCGAGGCGATTCGCATGCAGGCGACCGTCTTCGAGCGGCTCGTGCTCGGGCAGATGCACGAGACCATCGGCCCGCGCGAGGGCGAAGACCGCATCGACCACTACATCCGCGTGCTCGCCGACAAGACGGGCTCGCTCATCGGTGCGGCCAGCGAGTACGGCGTGCTCCTGTCGGATGCGCCGGCCGAGTTCCGCCCCGCGATGCGCGACTTCGGCGAGGCCGTCGGCGTCGCCTTCCAGATCGTCGACGACGTGATCGACCTCTCGCCGGCCGCCGACACGACCGGCAAGCGCGCGGGCACCGACCTGCGCGCCGGCGTCGAGACGCTGCCCGTGCTGCTGCTCGAGCGCCGCGCCGCGGCGGGGGATGCGCCTGCCGCAGACCTGCTCGACCGCATCCGCACCCGCGTGGCCGGCAGCGAGCCCGGCAGCGCCGACGAGACCCTCGCGCGCCCCGAGCCGCAGGTGCGGGCCGACGCCGCCGAGGTCGACGCGATCATCGCCGAGCTGCGCGCCCACGAGGTCACGCGCGAGACGATCGACGCCGCGCACGAGTACGTGCACCGCGCGACCGCGTCGCTCGACGTTTTGCCCTCGGGCGTCGTCAAGGAGGCGCTGCGAGAATTCGCTCAGCGCCTCGTCGAACGCGACTTTTAGGCGCGAGCCCAGCGCCGCCGGTGTCTGACCCGGCGATCATCACTTGAACCATCCGCCACGAGTAGGAGCAACCATGTCTCGTCTTCGCGTCGCCGTAGTCGGTGCCGGACCCGCCGGCATCTACGCCTCGGACATCCTCATGAAAGAGGCCGAGGGCACGCACGAGGTCTCGATTGACCTCTTCGAGCGGCTCCCCGCCCCCTATGGCCTCGTGCGCTACGGCGTCGCACCCGACCACCCGCGCATCAAGGGCGTCGTGAACGCGCTGCGCGATGTGCTCGACACCGGCCGCATCCGCATCTTCGGCAACGTGAACTTCGGCACCGACATCACGCTCGAAGACCTGCAGCAGCGCTACAACATCGTCATCTTCTCGACCGGCGCGTTCTACGACGCCGACCTCGACATTCCCGGCATCGAGGCGGAGGGCTCTTACGGCGCCGCCGATTTCGTGAACTGGTACGACGGCTACCCCGAGGCGAGCCGCACCTGGCCGCTCGACCAATCGTCGGTCGCGGTCATCGGCAACGGCAACGTCGCGCTCGACGTCGCGCGCGTGCTCGCGAAGCACGCCGACGACATGCTGCCGACCGAGATTCCCGCGAACGTCTACGAGGGTCTCAAGAACACCGCCGTCACCGACGTGCACGTGTTCGGTCGCCGCGGCCCGCTGCAGGTGAAGTTCACGCCGCTCGAACTGCGCGAGCTCGGCGAGGTGCCCGGCGTCGACATCGTCGTTGCCGAGGAAGACTTCGACCGCGACCCCGAGTCCGACGAGGCCGCGAAGAAGAACAAGCAGATCCTCGTCATCAGCCGCATCCTCGGCAAGTGGCGGGGCGAGCAGGAGTCGCTCGAGGCGCCCCGCCGCATCCACCTGCACTTCTACGCCCGCCCCGCCGAGGTGGTCACGGAGGACGGCCGCGTCTCGGCGCTGCGCGTCGTGCGCACCGAGCCGACCGCCGACGGCGGCGTCGCCGACACCGACGAGATCCGCGACATTCCCGTCGGTCAGATCTACCGTGCCGTGGGCTACTTCGGCTCGCCGCTCGAGGACGTGCCGTTCGACGAGCGCCGCGGCGTGATCCCGAACATCGCGGGTGCGGTCGTCGACGGTAACGGCGAGCGCGTGCAGGGTCTGTTCGCGACCGGTTGGATCAAGCGCGGCCCCGTCGGCCTCATCGGCGCGACGAAGTCGGATGCGCGCGAGACCGTCGAGCAGATTCTCGGCGACGAGTCGAACTGGTGGCAGCCGACGATCGACGACGAGCAGGAGTTGTTCACGCTGCTCGAGAAGCGCCAGGTGCGCTTCACCGACCTCGAGGGTTGGCGCCGACTCGACGCGCACGAGCAGCAACTCGGCGAGGCCGAGGGACGCGAGCGCGTCAAGGTCGTCGAACGCGACGAGATGATCAACGTCTCGCGCGACGAGACGGGCGACACGAAGTAGCGGACGCTTCGCGCTCCTGCGCTACTGCACGACCGAGGTGAGGCGGGCGACATTGTCGGCCGCCTCCCGGTACCAGGGGCGCTCAAGCCATTCGTGCAGCGTGAGCTCCTTCGAAGCCGCGCGGTACGACTCCTCGACCGCGTGCATCCGGGTGGCGAACGCGCGGCCATAGACGAGCAGCATGAGCTCGGCATTGAGCGTGAATGAGCGCATGTCGAGGTTGCTCGAGCCGACGAACGACACCTCGTCGTCGACGGTCATGTGCTTGGCGTGGAGGATGTAGGGCTCCTCGTACCGCATGATGCGCACGCCCGAGCGCAGCAGCTGCTCGTAGAACGACTGCTGCGCGTGCTGAATGAAGAACTGGTCACCCTTCATTGACACGTACAGCTCGACCTTGACCCCGCGCTGGGCCGCCGTGGTGATGGCGTAGAGCATCGAGTCGTCGGGCGCAAAGTACGGGGTGGCGATGACGACACGCTTGCGGGCGAGGTAGAGCAGCTGCACGAAGATGCGCAGGTTGTTCTCGTTCTCATAGCCGGGGCCGGAGGGCACCAGCTGGCAGTCATAGGTTTCCTCGACGTCGCCGAGGACGCGCGCCCGCTCGAGCTCGTCGATGTAATACTGCGCCGACGGGTCGTCGGCGTCGTCAAGCAGCACGCCCGTGATCATGTACCAGTCGTTGCGGAAGACGGCGTCGAGCGCGATCACCATCGGGCCCTGCAGCCGCAGCATGATGTCTTGCCACAGCTTGCGCTCGCCCGGCTTGCCGCCCTTGTGGTAGTCGCGGGCGATGACGTTCTGCGAGCCGACCCAGCCGACGCGGCCGTCGACGACGAGCAGCTTGCGGTGGTTGCGCAGGTCGAAGCGCTGCCAGCCGCCCTTCCACGGCAGCACGGGGTAGACGTGGTGATAGTCGACGCCCATCGCGCGCAGCCGGCTGCGCAGCTGCTTGTAGCCGCTGTAGCGCACCGTGCCGATCTGGTCGAAGAGCACGCGCACCGTGACGCCGCGTGCCTGTGCCCGCTCGATGGCGTCGAAGAACGGCTTCGTGATGTCGTCGTAGCCGACCGTATAGAAGAGCATGTGCACGTAGTCTTCGGCGCCGTCGATCTCACGCGCCATCTCGAGAATCGTCGCGTCGTATTCGGTGTGAATCTGGATGCGGTTGCCCGGCAGGTGTGGAATGGCTGTGAGCGTGCGCGCGAGCCGCGAGACCTGGCGAAAGCGCTTCGGCATCGTCGTCGTCACGCGGTCGTCAAGGCCCTGCGTAGCCTCGCGGAGCAGCTCGTCGAACTCTTCCTGCTTGCGCCGCTGCGAACGGGGCAGGTGGTTGCTGCCGAACATCGCGAACAGCAGCAGGCCGACGTAGGGGATGAGCGTGACGGCGAGCAGCCAGGCCACGGCGGTCGTCGGGCGCCGGTTCTTACCGACGGTGAACAGCATCGTGATGACGATGACGAGGTTCGTCGCGCCGATCAGGGTGATCCACCACGTGCTGTCGTTCAGGCCCCAGTAGCCGAGCGGGCCGAGCCAGATTCCGCCGCCTCCGGACTCGCTCTGGAGCATGGGGTTGTGGGTCTCCGCTGCTTAGCGGAGGTTGACGAACTGTAGGTCGAGGTCGACGTCGGCGCCGCGCAGTAGTTGCATCGTCGCCTGCAGGTCGTCGCGGCTCTTCGAGCTCACGCGCAACTCGTCGCCCTGAATCTGCGCCTTCACGGTCTTCGGTGCCTCGTCGCGGATCAGCTTCGAGAGCTTCTTCGCGTTGGGCTGGTCGATGCCCTCCTTGAGCGTCGCCTCGAGGCGGTACTCCTTGCCCGAGGGGTAGGCCTCGCCGGTGTCGAGCGACTTCAGCGAGATGCCGCGCTTGATGAGCTTCGACTGCAGCACGTCGAGCACCGCGAGCACGCGGTCCTCGCTCGCCGCCTTCATCATGAACTTCGTGTCGGAGAGCTCGACCGAGGCGCCCGCGTCGCGGAAGTCATACCGCTGCGCGATTTCTTTGCTCGCCTGGTTCACCGCGTTCGCGGCCTCCATGTGATCGACCTTGCTCACGACATCAAACGAGGAATCAGCCATGCTGCCATCGTACGTTGCCGCGCGCGGCTCGCGGCCGTCTTTCGGGGCCGAGCCGAGCATCCATCGTTGTGTCTACGGGCGGTCAGTCTGCCGACGCTCGCATGTTCAGGGTCGGTTTTCTACGGTGGAGGCACCCGTTTCTACGAAAGCGAGGCCCCGCCGTGTCGGTTGCCAGTTTCCTTACGCTCGCGCAGCGGCCCTCGAGTCTCGACGCCGAGCCGATCGTTGAGCGGCTCTGTGCCGACTGGGGTATCGAGCGTGAGTCGACGCA
Source organism: Gulosibacter sediminis (assembly GCF_030011715.1). Classification (NCBI taxonomy): domain Bacteria; kingdom Bacillati; phylum Actinomycetota; class Actinomycetes; order Micrococcales; family Microbacteriaceae; genus Gulosibacter; species Gulosibacter sediminis. Next base: position 30,380 of record NZ_JASCYH010000005.1, read on the forward strand.
GATCGTGCCGCCCGAGAACCGGCAGGGCTTCGAGACGATGTTCGTCATCGGCAGCTATGTGGTGGCGATCGCGGTGCGCGAGGCGCCCGCGGACGGAGGGCTCTTTGACACTTCGGTGCCGACCGGGCGGTTTTGGCCGGTGGGCGCGTCGCGGCCCGAGCCGAGCCACTTCGTCACGGTCTCGCTGCACGACCTTGCGCCGAACACCGAGCAGCCCGAGCATGAGCGCCTCGCGACCGAGATGTTTGTGCTTGGCGGTGTGACCTCCGAGCTTGTGCAGCTCGTGCCGGGCGTGCTGAGCGTTGGGTTCAACAAGGGCAACGATCTCATAGACCCCCGCTGCTTTGATGATTTTCACCACGACACGGAGCAGCGGTTGTTTGCGTATGCGGTGCGCGTGCTGGTGCGGCCTGTGGATGGCGGCTTTGCGGCGCACACGCGTGGCATGGTGCTCTATGGGCTGCCCGAGCTTGAGCTCACGTGGTCGCCGCAGGCCGAGGACGAGACCGCGGGCACACTCTTCGGCATCGCGAGCTACCTGCAGGGGAGGGGACCGGTGCTGACCCCCGGCGAGACGCTCGCGTCGTCGGACGGCAAGTCGCCCGCGTTGCTCGTGGTTGATTCGACGCCGATTCCCGACGGCGACGGCGAGGTGCTGCGCCTTGCGTTCGTGGGGGCGGATGGTGCTGGTGCTGGTGCTGGCACGGACGGTTCTGAAGGTGGCCGGGTAGAAGCTGTGGACCAAGGCGGCGAGCCGCAGGACCAAGCTTCGAGCGAGCAGTTCGCGAGCATCCCGCCGGTTGGTGCGACGGGCGCAGGAATCGCGGGTGGCGACGAAGCAGGAGCAGGAGTCGCTGGCGGCACCGAGGCGGGCCCAGGCATCGCGGGTGGCGACGAAGCGAGCCCGGGCGTCGCGGGTGGCGATGAAGCAGGACAAGGTGTCGCGGGTGCTGCGCAGCCGGGTGCGGGCAGTGAGGGAGCTGACGAGCCTGGTGCGGGCGAGCCCGAGGGAGCGACCGGCACCGAGCAGCGCGAGCGCCAGTCGGATGCGCGCTCGGGCGTGCAGACGGCGATGCTGCTGCGGCGACCCGACGGCGGCGAGCTGTCGACCGACGCCCTGGTCGGGCAGCTCGAGCGCGACTGGCCCGAGCTTGAAGGCACGGTGAGCGACGTCGAGCAGCAGCCCGACGGCACGATCACGCTGCGGGTCGGCGACCGCGTGGTGGTGATCCGGCTCGAGTCGGGCACGGTGTCGGAGCCGCTCGATGAACTCGTGGCCGCGAGCCGGCTCTGGAATCCCGACGATGCGGTGCCCACCGACGCGACGCAGCTTTCGCTCGTTGCTGTGGCGCGCCCGGTGGGTGACGACGGTGTGCGGTCGGCCGACGCCATTGAAGATGCCTCGTTGCTTACTCGCGTGGTGGCGTCGGTGATCAGCATCGATCGCGCGACGCGGGCCATCTACTTGCGCGGAGCGGGGCACGTTGTCTCGCCCCGCTTGTATCGCGACTTCGCGAAGTCGATGCTGCCCGAGCCTGCGACGCTGCTGTGGGTGTCGGTCAATGTTGGCGGCGAGGGCGACGGCGCGCACGGCTTTACCCGCGGGCTCGGGGATCTCGGGCTGCGCGACCTCGAGATAGCACCGGGATCCGGCCTCGTTGCCGCGGGCGTGCGCGACGTGCTCGCGAACACGGCCGTGTATCTCACGGTCGAGGGGCCAGTTATTCGGGATGGCGACACGATTGGCGGCAGCGAGCGTGCCCAGCTCGTGGCGAGCATCCGGCCCTCGAGCTTCGGTTTTGACGATGAGGTGATCGCGCTGACGGCTGTGCCGCAGCCGTAGTTGCTTCGGCGTGACGCCAGTGTCGCGAATCGGCCCCGGCCTGCTGAGACTTCAGCGTGCTGGGGCCGATTTTTTGTGGTGCTGGTGCTGGTGCTGGTGCGAGTGCGAGTGCGAGTGCGAGTGCGAGTGCGAGTGCTGATGCTGATGCTGATGCTGATGCTGATGCTGATGCTGATGCGAGTGCGGGTGCGGGTGCGGGGCGGGTGCGATGACGGTTGGGGCGCGTGCCCCGGGCACCTGGGCATCGTCGTGTCGGGGTGCCTCGGTCGTGTCGGTGGCTCGGGTGACAATGAGTTTGCAGTAAGAGACAGGTGTCCACAGGGGAACGGTAGGTGCGAAAATTGCGGAACCTGGGAGCCAGCTTCGAACATAAATACTACATAGATTGACTTTGAGCCTGCTACTCGTAGAATAGAAGTACGCACTGTTGCAGTCACCTGAGGAGGTGATTCCGATGTCCGTCACCAACTTTTCTGACTTCTCGTTCGCCGACCACTCCCACGCAGGACGCCTGCGCACGAGGTTCACCGAGTTAATGGGGTCGTGGGAATCCCTCACCCACGGGCGGGGCTCGTCGGAAGAGCTTGCGTATTCGCTGACGGGCGCGGATGATGCGGACGTGCTCGATTTTCTCCAGCACCTTGGGGCGATGCACCGCCAACTCGGTGCGGCGGTCGCGGTCGTCGCGAACGAGGTCGCGGTGCGCTCTGACGTGACACGTGGTGAGGAGGCGTTGGCGCGCCGCCACGGCTGCCGCGACGCCAGCGACCTTGTCGCCGAGACCCTGCGGACCGAGAAGCGCGATGCCGACGCGTACGTCCGCATCGGGAAGGACGTCGTTGGCCAGGAACGCTGGAACGGCGAACGCTTCGTGCCGCCGGCGCAGCACGTCGCGACCGCGCTACAAGCAGGTGAACTCGGGCTCGCGCACGCGAACGAGGTCGTGAAGCTCCGCCGCCGCATGGCTCCCCGCGTCCTCGAAGAAGAACTCGCCGAGGGGGAACGCGAGATTGTTGAGGTCGCGAAGACCGGCATGCGCATCCCCGACTTCCGCAAGGTCGAAGCCCGGTTGGAGGCGCAACTCGACCCGGACGGGCTCGAGCCGTCCTTCCTCAAGCAACGGCGGGAGCGGAGCGTCAAGATCTCTACCGACATCGACACGGGCATGCTGCACGTGAAGGCGAAGCTCGATCCGGAAGCTGGCATGTATGTCGCGAAGTTCTTCGAGGCGTATTGCACGAACGCGCTGCGCACCTCTCGCGGCAACAACGTGAAGGGCGACCCGGAACTCCCCACCGATGGTGAGGTCGCGGGGTCGACGGTCATGTTCCGCCCGACCGGCGACGGCGGGGAGCCAGTCTCGGTCGACGAGGGTACTGCGCCGGTTGCGGTGGACCAGGACACGCGGTCGATTCCGCAGATGCAGGCCGATGCGCTCGTCGAAGCGTGTAAGCACCTGCTTGGTTGCGCGCAGGACGAGGTTCCTGGGGTGACGACGACGGTGTTGATTCGGATGCATGCCGAGGGCCTGCGCGCGCACCTGACGGGCAAGGGCGAGGCGGCCGAGTCCGAGGGTGGTGCGATGCTCGATGCCGGGAACCTGCGTCGTCGCGCCTCGGCCGCGAACATCATTCCTGTCGTCCTCGGCGGTGACAGCGAAGTCCTCGACCTGGGGCGCGAATATCGCCACTTCTCGCGGGCGCAGCGCCTCGCCTTGGTGGAGCGGGATGGTGGGTGTGCGTTCTGTGGCCTGCCACCCGGGATGACGGAAGCGCACCATATCGAGTGGTGGAAAGCGCACGACGGCACGACGGATATCGATAACGGGGTGCTGTTGTGTACCTCGTGTCACCATCGGGTGCATGAGGGGTGGGGTGTCCGGATCACGCATGAACCGGGGCCGCCTGCGCAAGTCGCGCGCGAAAAGTCGCGGGGTGGTGGCACAGTGTGGTTCATCCCACCCGAGCACCTGGATTGGACGCAGGAGCCGCGCCTTGGCGGGCGCAAACGGTTCGATATCGGGTACCGGCTCGAGCATCCACCGACCCCGCTACCCGAGACCGTCGGGCGCGGCTGGTAAGAGCCGGGGGAGAACTCCGCCTCGAGCAGCATGCCGCTGCGCGTTTCGGGCCCGCATCGTCGAACGGTGCGGGTCCCACTCTCATTGACGGCGAGTAGAGCCTCGGCGCAATGGAAAAACCTCAGCGCAACGAAACAGCCCCCAGCCTGCTGAATCTTCAGCTTGCTGGGGGCTGCGTTCCGCTCAGTAGTGCGGAATGTGGCTAGTGAGGGATTCGAACCCCCGAAGGCTGAGCCGTCTGATTTACAGTCAGATCCCTTTGGCCGCTCGGGCAACTAGCCGGGTTGTGCGCGATTAAGCGTACCGGACGAGTTTACACAAAAACGCGACACCCGTGCACGTTGATTCCGGCTGCTACCGTCGCGGCGTGACGAATTCGAGCATCCACGACCAACTGCCCGAGCTGCTGCGCATCGCATCCGAGCTTGCCGCCGAAGCCGGCCAGCTGATCGCGACCCGCCGACGCGAGGGAATCTCCGTCACCGCCACCAAGAGCAGCAGCGTGGATATCGTGACCGAGGCAGACCGCGAGTGCGAGGCGTTCATCCGTGCTCGCCTCGGCGAGCTCCGCCCCGACGACGGCTTCTTCGGCGAAGAAAGCGACGCGAGCGCGACGAAGTCCGGCATCACTTGGGTCGTTGATCCCATCGACGGCACCGTCAACTATCTCTACGGCCTCCCCAACTACGCGGTGTCGATCGCGGCGGTCACGGGTGATCCCTCGATTCAGCCCACCGAGTTCGAAATTCTCGCCGGCGCAGTCGTGAGTCCTGAGCAGGGCGAGACATACACCGCGGTCGCGGGTGGCGGCGCCTGGCGCAATGGCGAACCGCTGCAGCTGGGCGAGGGCCCCGAGGATATCGCGCGCACGCTCGTCGCGACCGGCTTCTCGTATACCGCCGCCCGCCGTGAGTTGCAGGCGCAGGCCCTGCTCAATGTGATCGGGAAGGTTCGCGACCTCCGCCGCATCGGTGCGGCATCGCTCGACCTCTGCGCCGTCGCCACCGGCCAGATCGACGCGTACTACGAGTTCGGGCTGAGCCAATGGGACTGGGCGGCCGGCGCCCTGATCGCGAAAGAGGCGGGTGCGAGCGTGTCGGGCCTCGACTTGGAGCAGCGCGAGGGACGCAGTAGTCTTGTGGCTGGCCATCCGCGCATCGTGGCGCAGTTGGTCGATCTGTTATCTGAGGTCACGCCCCAAGATCTGCTCTGATCAGGGACTTTTACCAAATCGTGATTTAGCCTTGTCCTATTCGTAACTTTATCGTTATGATTGGCGAGTCCAAATTCTTCGGTGAAGATCCCCCTATCTGGAGCGAGTACGTAATGACGGATGGTCTCGACTCGACGCAGCCTATGGTGGCGTTGACACGACGGGAACTGCGCGAGCGCGAGCGAGCGGCAGAACGTGCGGCAATGTTGGCCCGGCAAGCGGCGAACTCGACGACAGCCGAAGTTGCGGCTCCCGAGGCTGCGGCTGAGGTCGCACCACAGCAGGAAGCGCCCGCTCTGACGCGACGCGAGATCCGCGAGGCAGAGCGCGCCGCCGAGCGCGAGCAGCAGCTCCGCAGCGCATCGGCCCAGGCTGCGCAGGCCGCCGCCCGGGTCAACCCCGAACTCTTCGCCGCTCCCCAGGCTCCCGCCGAGCCCTCGGTTGCCGAACCCGCCAACTCCGAGACGGTCACGAACTTCACGACGGAAATCGTCGAGACGCTCAACCCCGCAACCGGCCCTATCTCCATCGCGCCGATCATCTCGCTCGAAGACGTGCGCGCGGCCCGCAACGACGTTGACGAGAACTCGCTTCCCGAGGCGCCCGTCGGTGAGCCCGAGATTCCCGCAGCCTTCCTTCGCGCATCCGCCGACGACGCGACCGGCACCGTGTTGCCGTTCCGCGGTCGTGGCAGCGGCGCCGGCAAGTTCGGCGGCTCGATGGTTGCCCTGAGTTTCCTCGCCGGCACCGTCATGCTCGGCGCTGGCTCGGCCGCCGCGATTGGCGCGCTCAGCTCGAGCGACGCCGAGGTTGCGCAGGCCGACGCGGCGCAGCAGGCCGCCGTCGAAGAGAACGCGCAGTCGCTTTCAGTCTCGGGTCAGGCTGTCGCGCACGAGTCCACTCGCACCGATGACGCCACCGCCGTGACCTCGATCGGCACCGCCGCCGCCGCGAACCTCGCCGCCGGCGTGAAGCTGCCCGACTCGACCACCTACGAGAACGACATCACCGCGAACGTGCAGTGGCCGTTCCCGATGGGCGTTCAGCTCACCGACGGTTATGGCCCGCGTAACGGCCCCGCCGGTACCTCGGGTTTCCACGGTGGCCAGGACTTCACCCCCGGTGAGGGCACCCCGATCGGCGCAATCGCCGACGGTGTGGTGAAGAAGGTCGACCTCGACGGCGCTTCGTCGCTCGGTAACTACATCGAGGTTGAGCACGTCATTGAAGGCCAGCGCGTCACCTCGCTCTACGCGCACCTCGACCCGAGCACCATCAAGGTCGAAGAGGGTGACGAGGTCCAGGTCGGCGACGAGCTCGCTGGTGTTGGCAACAGCGGCCTTTCGACCGGCCCTCACCTTCACCTCGAGATCCACGTGAACGGCGACTACGTCGACCCGATCACGTTCCTCAAGAAGGTCAACGTCGCTGGTGTTGAGACCTCGATGCCGACCGAACTCACCGCCACGGTGGGCCTCGGCTCTGACTCGAAGCTCGAGTCGTCCGACAGCACCGCGCTCGTCGAAGACCTCTTCGTCAGCAAGATCAGCAACTAGTTTTTCGGATGCGCGGCTCGCCCCGGCGGCCGGTGCAACCAGCAACAACTGAATAGCCACCGGAGTTGCACATCGTAGGATGTGCTTGCTAGGCTCCTCTGGTGCCCAAGCGAGAAATCGTCTGTGGTTCCGCCCCGATAGCTCAGTGGTAGAGCACTTCCATGGTAAGGAAGGGGTCGCCAGTTCAATCCTGGCTCGGGGCTCCATCAGTTGCTCGACCGGCAGCTGATCCCGTGGCAGGGTAGCTCAGTTGGTGAGAGCGCACGACTCATAATCGTGAGGTCGCGGGTTCAAGCCCCGCTCCTGCTACCGCACAGAACGACCCCCGCAGTTGCGAGGGTCGTTCTTCTTTTCCATTGCGGGTCCAGGCGCACTGCGCAGGTACTCTCAGCGCATGACGAGCACGCAATCCCTGCCTGACCTTCCTCGCCAACAACGCGGCGTATATCGCGGTGCCGTCCGGATGGCACAGGCTGCCGTCGATGCGGCCGAGGCAGCCGGCGTCCTCGCTCGCTCGTCGAACTCGTCAACGTGCGCGTCTCGCAGATGAACGGATGCGCGCGCTGCCTCTCGGTGCACGTGCCCGCCGCGCGCGAGGCCAGCGTCGACGAGGCGAAGTTGCACCTCGCATCCGTCTGGCGCGAGGCAGGCGTCTTCAGCGACGTCGAGCGCGCGGGCCTCGAGATCGCGGAGCTCACGACCGAACTGCCGGCCGAGGCCGCGCGCGCCGCGTAAACCGCGGGTGCGGTGCTGACCTGAGCGACGAACAGATCACCGCGATCGAGTGGATCGCCATCTCGATCGGGGTGTTCAATCGCATCTCGATCATCTCGGGTCACCATGTGTTGACTGAGAGGTTTGCGACCGGCGCCGGTGACCCCGTCGAGAACTAGGGATCAACCGCATGACTGCAATCGCGAGCAGTTCCTTGCCGCCGCAAGCCGCGTCGCACGGCATGCGTGCCAGAGCTACTGATGCGTCACGAGTTGGGGCTGCGGATCGACCGCGAGCGTCTCGGCGGGCGTGAACGTCGGGGTGTCTTCATCGATGAAGTTCTTCCAGCCGAGCGCCATGCCGTCGGGCAGGTCGGCGATGAGCGCGTTCCACGTCTCCATCTTGAGCCCCGGCGTGCCGTGTCCATCGATATGCACGACGAGCTGGAGCGTGTCGTGGCCGGTGGCGATGTTGTCGCGATCACCAAGCATGTCACCACGAAACTCGTGCAGCACCACGATCTTCTGCGGCAGCTCGTGCTCAGTCGTGAACTCGGCGAGCCACTCGAGCGTCTCGTTGATCTCCTCGTCGCTCACGGTGCCGATCTGCTCGAGATGATGCTGCCCGGGCTTCAGGCGCCACTCGGGGTCGAGCGCGAGGCCAACGTGCGGCTCGGCCAGCAGTGACTCATACTGCTGCGCCTGCTCGGGGAACGACGACAGCCCCGGTTGCAGGTCGAGCACGACGTAGATGTCCTCTTCGGCGGCGCGGTCGATCCACGGGCGCAGCGCCTCGGGATCGCTCTCGGCCGAGTAGTCGCCGTCGTCGCCAGCGCTGCCGCTCGCGAGTGTCACGATGATCTCGAAGGTCGGCACGACCTGCTTGTCGGTGAGCGCCTGGTACTCGGCGGCGCGCTCCTTCACGTCGTGCACCGCCCAGTCGAGGTCGTGCTCGCCGAGCACGCCGAGCACGGGTTCGCCGGGGTAGCCGTAGTCGGCGACGAGGATGCGGTCATGCAGCGGGAGCATCCCGCCGCCCGGCAGCTCGGCAGCGTTCAGGGCCGTGCCAAAGCGCTGCGCGAAGTCGTCGCTGGCGCCGAACGCGTCACCAAACCCAAGAACATTCGCCCCCGGATGTTCGCGGGCGATCGCGACCGTCTCGCTCGTCGCGCGCGGGTCGCCACCAGGCAGCGCCTCGACGCTGCCCCCGACCGCGGCGAGCGTCGCGGCCGGTACCAGCGCGGCGTCTGGCACTTCGCCATCCTCGGTGAACAGCACGGCGGGTGCAGGTTCCTCCGTCCAGCTGAGCTGGGGCACCTCGGTCGACGCAGGGTCGGCGGCCGCATCAATTGAGATCACGCTCACCCCGCCCGGATCGACCTCGTCGTCGTTCGCGGTGACGACCGTGGTAACACCGAGCCGCTCGAGTTCGCCGCCGAGGCTGGGGCCGTCCACGAGCAGCGGTGCTCCCGCCGCCACCGCATCATCAGCGAGTTCGCCCGCGTGCTGGGCCGTGGCCACGAACGCAAGATCGCTCGTCTCGAACAATGCGGTGCTTACGGAGATCGAGGCCGCGCTCGGATCGTCGACGGCGAGCGACACGGCAGCAACCGCCTCGGCGCGCGGCCGTGCCTCGAGCGCGCCGCTGGCGCATCCGGTCACGGCCGCGAGCGGCGCCGCGACCCCGAGCAGGACGAGCAGGATGCGGATGACGGGACGGCGGAGCATGAGACCTCGGCGGTTGGCGGAGCGGGCACCCGGCCCGCGAGTACGCCGCGAGTCTAGCCGCCAAGCCTCTCCGCACCCGTAATGCCGCCTGGCTCGGCAACGTGCGGAGGCGCGTCGCCGTCGGGGTTCCGTGAAGTGATCCGGCTAGGTGACGATGCGCAGGCCGATGTCGGTCTCAACACGCTGTCGCTGGCCGCCCGAGTGCGTGAGCTGGCGTCCATCCGCGTCGACCGTAAGTTGGGTGCGGTGACTGCGCAGGGCCTCGAGCACAGCAGCGCGCTGGTACGGCAGCGTGAACCACTCGACGCCGGGCAAGTTCGGGTCGTCGATGAGCTCGGCCAAGCGAATGCCGGATGCGCGGGCGACGGCGAGCGCCGCCTCGCGGGCCCGCAGGTGGTCGGGATGCCCGTAGCCGCCCGCATCGTCATAGCTCACGATGACCTCGGGGCGCTCGACCGCGACGACCGCCGTGAGATCGGCGACCACCTCGGCGAGCGGCGCCGTGGTGAATGACCGGGCGTCGCTCGAGTCGGCCGGCCCAGCGACGCCGGGGCGCACCCACTGCATGCCCGAGTCGCGGTAGATCCGCGCATCGGTGAACGCGGTGGCCTCCGCGAAAGCGTCTGCTCGTACGTAGGCACTCGTGCCTGCACCCGCATGCCCATGGATGTTCGCATCTGCGTTCGCCTTCGTGCCCGTATCCGCGCCAATTGCGGTTCCCGCGTCGGCGCCCTCAATCGCGTCCGCGTCCTCGCCGGCGTCCGCATCCGGCCCCGTAATCGCGTCCGCGACGGAACTCGCGGCCCACGCGGGCGGCGTCCCAAGCCAGTACTGCGCCGCAATGCCGAGCGCCTCGACCGATCCGCGAACCTCTCGCTCGCGCACCTCGGCGAGCTCGGCCTCGCTCGTGCGATCAGGCAGAACGCCGTCAACGATCTCGCCGGCCTCGCCGCGCGAGCAGGTCACGAGTGCCACCCGAACGCCGCGATCGTGCAGCTCGCGCAGCAGCGCACCGCCTGCGAGCACCTCGTCGTCGGGATGCGCGTGCACGACGAGCACGCGGCGCACCCCGGCAAGCAGGCTGTTGCGCTCAGGCATAGCTCTCCCCGTTTTCGACGTCGGCACGCACCGCGAACCGGTCGTGCTCCCACACCTCCAATTGGCTCGCGAGCTGGACGCAAGCAACTAGCGAGCCGTCGTGCTCAGCCACGCGCCGCTCGATCCACGAGACCGCGATACGCTTCGAGCAGCTGCCCAGCCGACGCATCCCAGCTCATTGCCCGCGCGTGAGCGAGCGCGGTCGCTGCCAGCCGCGCATACAGCCCCGCATCGCCGAGCACCCGCGCAATCGCGGCGGCCCAGTCGGCGGGCTCGCGGGTATCGACGAGCAGGCCCGTCTCGTCATGCCGCACCGATTCGGCGAGCCCGCCCGAGCGATACGCGATCGCCGGCAGCCCGCACGCCGCAGCCTCCAGCACGACGAGCCCAAACGTCTCAGAATGCGAGGGCATGAGCAGTACGTCAGCCTCGCGCATCTCGGCCGCGAATCCGGCGCGCGAAAGCGGTCCAGTGAACCGCACCCGCTCGGCAAGCCCATGCCGCGCGACTGCTTCGTGCAGCGACCGCTCGTAGGCGAGCGAATCGGGCGGCGGCGCGCCCACCACGACGAGGTCGGGCCGCGAGGCCCCGGGTAACTCGGCAACCGCGTCGACCGCGAGGTCGATGCCTTTGAGTGGATGCAGACGCCCGCCGACGATGAGTCGCGGCCGGTCGCCACCCGCACCCGGGGCCGCGACGACAGCATCCGCGGGATAAAACACCGTCTGGTCAACGCCCGGCGGCACGACGATGATCCGTTCGGGCGAGGCATTGAGCCGCTCGATCGCCGTGTCGCGCTCGGCGTCGCTGATGACGACGAGCGCATCCGACTCCCGGGCGAGCCGCGCCTCGCCCGCAAGCCGACCCGGCGACTCGGCCCGCTCGCCCGCCGAGAGCGCCAGCGAGGCGTCGGCCGCAATTGAGTGAAAACTCTGCACGAACGGCACGCCGAGCTCACGCGCGACCGGCAGCGCCGCGATGCCCGAAAACCAGTGCTCGCCGTGGATCACGTCGACCGGCACCTCGCGCAGCAGCGCCGCGAGGGCGTCGCGGAACGCGTCGATGAGCGCCTCGTGCTCGCCCTTCTCAATGGTGCGCGCCGGCCCCGCGCCCAGCGAGTGCAGCCGGAGGTTCGGCGCGAGCTCGACCACGGCGGGCTCATCGGGCCGCTGCCGGCGCGTGATCAGCTCGACCCGATGCCCGGCACGCGCGAGCACCTCGGCCTGCGCGCGCACGACGACGTTCATGCCGCCCGCATCCTTCGTGCCGGGCTCGTCGACGGGGGAGGTGTGCAGCACGACGAATGCGATGCCGAGAGGCGCGACCGAAGTAGCGTCAGAAGTCATGCTGCGACGCTACCGCGGCGAGCCCAGCACCGCACCCGTGGCCAACGCAACGGGTCACAGGCGCTGGCCAGGCGCATCCGCGAGGGTGGGTGCATGATCATTACGGCACAGGACGACGGATTCACGCTCAGCGAGCCCGACAATTTCTCAAGCTTCCATGTCGACGCGGGCGGCCGCACGAACGTCGAACTCACCGAGCTTGCGACGGCGCACGTCTCAGTGATCCCCATCGTCGACGCCGACCACCTCTGGGTGTCGGCCGACTTCCTGCGGCAGGAGGGCGACACCGACGAGCGCGCCGAGCAGCTCGATCGCCTCGTCGAGTTCGCGCGTGAAAAGGGTTGGTACGACGAGGATTCGCAGGCGATCCGCGCGCACGTCGAGAACCTCGGCGAGTAGTCGCGCGGCGAGCGAACGTACCAGTTCGCTCGTGATGGCGCGGGTGTAACGTTCTCGGGTGATGTTTTCAATGACTCAGCACGAGAGTGCGGCTGGAGGCCGTGGCGGCGCTGCCGCCACGGGTAGGTGACCTCGTCGCTCAGGCCGGTTCCGCGCATGCGCGGTGCTGGCGACTCGTGCTGCGCAATCTGCGTGGCGTACCGGCCCGGCGGCCGGTCCTGATCATCAACGCCGGCGCCGTCAGCGCGCCATTTGAAAGGCCATCATCATGATTCCGCTCACGGAAAAATTCATTCGCACCAACTTCATCAACGCTTCGAAAAAGGAGCGCTCGGAGCTCTCGCTGCCGGAGAACTTCGACGAGGTCGACTGGGACTCGCTCGACTACTTCGGCTGGCGCGACCCGCGCGTCGCCCGCCGCGCTTACGCCTTCGTGCCGATCGGTGGTGACGAGGTGCGCGGCATCCTGTTCCAGCAACAGCCGCCGCTCGCGAAGCCGCAGCTGTGCGGCTGGTGCCACGACGTGCGCCTGCCGAACGACGTCGTCTTCTCGAACGCGAAGCGCTCGGGCTCGTCGGGCCGCAACGGCAACACCGTCGCGGTCTACGTGTGCAAGAACTTCGAGTGCTCGTTCAACGTGCGCAATGACCCGCCGAGCCCGTACGACGGCTTCGACATGGATGCGGCACGCACCTCGCGCATCGAAGGCTTGCGCGAGCGCGCGGCCAAGTTTGCAGCCGAGCTCTAGCTGGTCGCAGCGCGGATAGGGACGGCGTGGGGTGAAGTGCCGCCCTGCTGCCCGCTGCTGCGCGTGGCCGGTGGCGCGGTCATCGACGACTGGCACGATGCTCACGGCTCCAGTTGCCGCTGAACCCGCCGTTGCGTGCGGGCTCCCTGCGTTTCCGAGAGCGCACACCAGGTGTCGTCACTATGCTCAGGGGCAACCTGCACGTGGTGACCTCGCAACGACGCGAGCCGCCCCGACCAGCGGCGACGCTGCCGCGGTGAGGAGTCCTCATGATCTTTACGAGCCCCTACGACGATGTCGAGATCCCTGCGGAAACGCTCTACGAGGCGATCTTCGTTGACCTGAATGAAGAGGATGCGGGCCGCGTCGCGATCGTCGACGGCCCGACCGGCAATACGACGACCTACGGCGAGCTGAAGACACAGGTCGATGCGATCGCTGGCGGGCTCGCCGAGCGGGGGATTGCTCCCGGCGACGTCGTCGCGCTGCACGCCCCGAACATCCCGGCGTTCGTCGCGATCTTCCACGCGATTCTCCGCGCCGGCGGCACCGTGACGACCGTGGCAGCCCTCTCGACGGCCGAAGACATCGAGCACCAGCTGCGCGCCGCGGGGGCGCGGATGCTCTTCACCATTTCGGCGCTCGGCAGCCAGTCGTTGCCAGCGGCCGCCGCGGCCGGCATCGCAAACGAGCAGGTCATCGTGCTCGACGGCGCCGAGGGCTACCCGAACCTTGGTGAGCTGCTCGCGTCGGCGACGACCGCCCCGAAACGCACCTTCGACCCCGAGTATCACCTCGCGGTGCTGCCGTTCTCGTCGGGTACGACGGGCGCGCCGAAGGGCGTCATGCTCACGCACCGCAACCTCGTGGCGAACCTCGTGCAGGCCGACGCCGCCATCGGGCTCCAGCCCGACGACCGGGTACTCGCGGTGCTGCCGTTCACTCACATCTACGGACTCACGGTGCTGCTCAATCTCGCGCTGCGCAATCGCGCGCGGCTTATTACGCTGCCGAAGTTCGACCTGCCCGAGTTCCTGCGCGCGATTCAGGACGAGCGGGCGACCGCGGTATTCATCGCGCCGCCCATCGCCGTCGCCCTCGCGAAGCACCCGCTTGTCGCGCAGTACGACCTCTCGTCAATCGACTTCGTGCTCTCGGGCGCCGCGGCCCTCGACGAGCAGCTCGCGAACTCGGTCGCGTTGCGGCTCGGCACGCGCATCCTGCAGGGCTACGGCATGACCGAGACGAGCCCCGTGACCCACGTCATTCCGCGCGACCGCGACGATCTCTCGCGAGGCTCGATCGGTGTGCCCGTGCCGAACACCGAGGTGCGCGTCGTTGACATCGAGACCGGCGACGACATCGAGGTGCCCGACGACGGCCTGAGCGAGCCCGGCGAGATGCTCATCCGCGGCCCGCAGGTCATGGTCGGCTACATGAACAACCACAGCGCGACGTCGGCGACGATCGGCTCCGACGGCTTCCTCCACACCGGCGACATCGTGCGCGTCGACGCGCACGGGCAGACGTTCGTCGTCGACCGGCTCAAGGAGCTCATCAAGTACAAGGGCTATCAGGTGCCGCCGGCCGAGCTCGAGGCGCTGCTGCTCACTAATCCGCTCATCGCCGACGCGGCCGTCGTCGCGTTCCCCGACCCCGAGGTCGGTGAGTTGCCGAAGGCCTTCGTTGTGCGGCAGCCCGGCGCCGAGCTCACCGAGCAGGATGTGCTCGACTTCGTCGCGGTGCACGCCGCGCCCCACAAGAAGGTGCGCCTCGTCGAGTTCATCGACGCGATCCCGAAGTCGAGCTCGGGCAAGATCCTGCGCCGCGAGCTGCGGGCGAGGGATGCGGCCGCGGTCGCGTAACTAGTTATTTGCGAAACGCGTGTGGAATAGCTCCTCTGCTGTCCGCAGGCCACGGAACACCAGTCGTTGGCTGATTCCGACGGCTGTCTTCGCATCGCGTTCCTCAAACGCGAGCTGAAGTCGGTCATGGTCGGCGCTAGATCGCACCAACTCGCCGGGGCGATCCAGGTGGAGTTTGCGCGGCACCATGTCGCGCACCGCAATGCTCTCAAGAAGCTCCGTGAGGACCTTATTCCGCGTGAGCGCAATCTGAGCCATGCGCGACACCACGACTATCCAGTGATACCGCAGCGTATCGCCGTCGGCGATGGCGTCGTGACGGGCATCTTGGAATCGTCGAAGCGTGAGAATGTCCTCGTCGGACGCGCGCAGCACGAGTTGCTCTGCCGCGAACCCGTACAGTTCGGCACGGACCCGATAGAGATCGTGAATGTCGTCGAGCCCCATGGACTTCACGAACGGTCGGCGTCGCGGCGGTACCTCGATTAGCCCCTGACGCTGGAGCATCGCGAACGCTTCACGTACAGGGGATCGGCTAGTGCCGAAGCGCGTAGCGATGCTCACCGAGTTGAGGTCACTGCCGGGCGCCAGATCGCCCTCGACTATCTCTCGCGTCAGCGCCAACACAATCTCTTGAGCTGAAGGCGATGCTGCCACATCGATGCTGTGGCGCAACACGAGCTCGGCGATGTTGTCTTGCGAGAAGTCGATCTGTAGCAGCTCGCGAAGCGCGTCCGGGGGAGCGGCGGTGCTCGCGGCGCTCTGACGATCAGCCGTGGTCATGCCTAGAATCTTGCCGTAAACGGGTCGCGAATGTCGTTCGACAGGTCGATCATGACGTTCTTGAAGCGAGTGAACTCGAGCAGTGCCTCAATGCCGCGTTCGCGACCGTAGCCGGAATGGCCTACTCCGCCGAACGGTGCCTGTGCCGCGCTCGTGCGGTATGTATTGACCCAAACGGTGCCGGCCCGCAACAGCTTCGCCACGCTGTGCGCACGACTCAGGTTTTGGGTCCATATTCCAGAAGCAAGCCCAAATTCCGTGCTGTTCGCGATCTCAACTGCTTCGTCATCGGAGTCGAACGGGATCACAGCCAGAGCTGGACCGAATACTTCCTGTTGAGCAAGGTCGCTGTCCGGCTTCACGTCGGTGAACACTGTGGGCGCAACAAAGAGGCCACCGAGTTGTTCGCTCGCCTCGACGCCTCCGGTTGCGAGGCGGGCACCGCTCGACTCGGCCGCCGCCAGCATACGAAGGATGTGCTCGTGCTGTCTGGCGTGTGCGACGGGCCCCATGTCAGTGGCCGGATCAACGGGGTCGCCGCAGCGGATAGACTCCGCGAGTTTGACGATGCCGTCGACGACTTCGTCGACGATGCTGCGGTGCACGAGCAGCCTCGATCCCGCGATACACGTCTGCCCGGATGCCGCAAAGATGCCCGAGACTGCGCCCGGAATCGCGCGATCGAGATCCGCGTCGGCAAAGATGATATTTGCCGACTTACCTCCGAGCTCGAGGGTGACCGGCGTTAGCTGATCTGCAGCCTGTCGGGCGATGATCTTGCCAACGCCGACGCTCCCGGTGAAGCTCACCCGATCGACCCGTGCATCCGTGGTGAGGTACTCGCCAACCTCCTGATCTCCGACCACGACATTGAATACGCCGGGAGGGAAGCCCGCCTCGACGATGTACTCGGCGAACTTCAGGGTGCTTGCGGCCGTAAATGGACTGGGTTTCACGACTATGGTGTTGCCCGCCGCGAGTGCTGGCGCCAGCTTGTTGGCGAGAAGCGAAATGGGAGAGTTCCAGGCAGTGATGAGCACCGCGACGCCGAGTGGTTCGCGGAGGGTGTAATCAAAGAGAGCCGGGTTATCGAGGGGCTTCGTTTCGCCACTGAGTTTGTCGGCCATGCTTGCCATAAAGCGATAGTTCCGCGCAGAGAAGTGCATCTGCGCCTTCGTCTCGCGAATGATCTTGCCGTTGTCGGTCGACTCGATCGTGGCGAGTTCCTCGGCGCGGCTATCGAGGATGTCGGCGAGTCGTTGCATGAGCTCTGCGCGACGAATGCCAGGTAGCGCCGCACCCCAGGCCGGTGCAGCCTTGGCTGCTGCAGCAATGGCCGCGTCGGCCTGCTCGATCGTCGCTTGCCGGACGTGGGCCCAGGTCTTGTTGGTGTACGG
This sequence comes from Gulosibacter sediminis, assembly GCF_030011715.1. NCBI lineage: Bacteria > Bacillati > Actinomycetota > Actinomycetes > Micrococcales > Microbacteriaceae > Gulosibacter > Gulosibacter sediminis. The sequence goes on from NZ_JASCYH010000005.1 coordinate 47,149, forward strand.
GTTCACCGATTCGAGGAGGTCTCCCCGGCCCGCAGTGCGCTGGCCAGCAATGTGGAGCGAAAACTCCTGGATCTTCTGTTCGGGCACGGCGCCCACCTTTCGGCGATCATCCTTGAACTGTCGACACTCAGCATAGACTGTGCCGGTAATTTGTCCAATATTGGGGAAAGATGCGGCTAAGTGTCGACAGCAACGCGTGATTTGGGTTAGTGTCGTGCCGAGCGTGACAACGCAATCGGAGACCAGACGGGCAAAGGAGCCTAATGATGTCCAACACTTCAACCAGCAAGACCGGCTACTGGAGCAGCCAATCGGGGCGTGCTACGGCCAGTTCATTTATCGGTACGACGATCGAGTGGTACGACTTTTACCTCTACGGCACTTCGTCGGCGCTCGTGTTCAACGTTCTATTCTTCCCCGACCTCGACCCGCTCATTGGCACGATCGCGGCCTTCGGCGCGTTCGCGGCCGGATTCCTTGTGCGGCCAATTGGAGGCATCGTCTTCGGACACTTCGGCGACCGGATCGGCCGCAAGAAGATGCTGGTCATCAGCCTGTTGATGATGGGAATCGCGACCGTCCTCATTGGCGCTCTCCCAACGTTCGATCAGGTCGGGATGCTCGCGCCGGTCCTGCTCGTCGCTCTTCGACTGGTGCAGGGCTTCGCGGTCGGCGGTGAGTGGGGCGGGGCAGCACTGATGTCGGTCGAACACGCACCCAAAAAGTGGCGTGGCCTCGCAGGGAGCGCGACGCAGGTAGGCTCGCCGGCCGGGCTGCTGCTGTCCACTGGAATCTTCGCGATTTTCTCGTCGCTCCCGGAAGACGCGTTCCTCACGTGGGGTTGGCGGATGCCGTTCCTCGTTAGCGTCTTGCTTATCGCGGTTGGCATGTTCATCCGTCTGCGAGTCGAAGAGACGCCGTCGTTCACGAATTCGATTCAACTGCAGGAAGCACCGAAGGTACCGCTCTTCGAAACGCTTGCGAAGCATCCGGTGACTGTCCTCATCGTGATCGGCCTCACCGTGGGTGCCTTTGCTGCCTTCTACATGTACGCCACTTTCGTCCTGACCTATGGCACGCAGTTCCTTGGCTTCGAGCGCGCTGACGTCTTGCTCGTCGTCTCGATCGCAGCGATCGGGCAGATCATCTTCATCCCGACGTTCGCGTGGCTTTCCGACAAGACGAGCCGGTTCGCGGTCTATCTTGCCGGGGGCATCGGCACAGTGCTCTTCGTCGGTCCCTTCTTCTTGATCAACGAGAGCGTCGTCTCGATCGGCGTGCTCATGGCGACGACGTTCCTTGGGCTGTCGATCTTCCAAGCATCGATGTACGCGGTCATGCCTGCGCTGTACTCCGAACTGTTCCCCGCATCCGTTCGCTACACGGGAGTGTCGCTCGGTGTCCAGATCGGTGGAGCGCTTGGTGGTGGGCTGACGCCGCTCTTCTTGACGTCGCTGCTCGCGACCGGCCAGCCAACGTGGCTCGTAATCGCTCCGTACATCATGGGCCTCGGCATCATCTGCATCATCTCGATCGTGGCGGCACGCGCCCGGATGCGTCGATACGTCCACGACGACACCGACCTCGTCGACGCGGTCATTTCGCAGCAGGCCACCGGTGCAAGACCGACAACCGTTCACCCCTAGGAGGAATCTTCAGCATGACTCAGCACGTAACACTTACCGCGAACGAATCTCAGGGCGTCGCATCAATTGGCCTCGTCGGACTGGGCAACATGGGCTACGCGGTGTGTCAGCGCCTCGGCGCGGGTAGCGACGTTGTTGCCTACGACATTTCGAAGGAACGAAGGCAACTCGCGTCAGCGCTTGAACGCGTCACAGCAACGGAGAGGCTTGAGGACCTCGCGGGCGCTGAGACCATTGTCTTGTCGTTGCCCCGGCCTGAGATTTCATTGAGTGTTCTCGCGCAAGTCAGCGAAGTGGTTCGTCCCGGCACCGTGGTGATCGAGACGAGCACGGTGACTCCTGACGCGGTCGAGAGCATGAAGGCTATTGCCGATGCCGCTGAGCTTTTACTCATCGACGCCGCCATTCTTTCGGGGACTGTCGACATGGCCGAGCACCGCTCGAAGTTGCTCGTCGGTGGTGATCGAGCGGCGATCGACCGAGCCGCGGGCGTGCTTGATCTGCTGTCTCCCAAATGGATCGAGTTCGGCGCATCGGGAAGCGGCATGGCGGCGAAGGTGATCAACAACGGTGTCGCGCACGCAACCATGGTGGTCCTGCTTGAGGCGTTTGCCATTGCACGATCGTACGACGTCGATCCGGGGCTCCTCGTTAACCTGCTCAAGGGTGAGGACGCGGGTCTGATTCGACCGCTGACCTTCCGCATCGACCAGCGAGTTGCGGGCGGCGACTACAAGGGTGGCATGTCGGTGGCGTCAGCACGGAAAGACTCTGAACTGATTGTTGACATGGCGAAGGCGGCGAAGGTTCCTTTGTTCGCGACCTCCGCGTCCCACAGCGTCTACGAACTCGCCCTTGGGATGGGCCTCGGAGGACTCGACTACGCGGCGATCGCGAACCTCTGGGAACAGGGGCTCCCCGGTACTCTGCAGTTCTCAAAGGATGAGGGCTGGGCACCAGCAGAGGAGGAGCTTCCGTGACACGTTTCGATGATGGAATCGTCGCGGTCCGGTATGCGGCCCGAACTGAGTCGAAGCGCGGCGAGCACTTTTACCGATTCGACGCCGATTGCTGCTGCGATGCGCTGCCGATCGACTACTTCGTTTGGATCGTGGCGACACCTGGCCGGCTGATTCTGCTCGATGCCGGATTTACCGCAGAGACTGCACATGCTCGGGGTAGCCGCGAGTTCTTTGGAACGATTGCGGAAAGCATTCGCGGGCTCGGTCGAAGCCCTGACGAGGTGACGGATGTGGTCTTGTCGCACCTGCATTACGACCACACCGGCCAGCTGCCGGACTTCCCAGAAAGCCGCATCTGGGTGCAGCAGCGGGAGTGGGACTTCTGGCACGGGCCCATGACGAGTCGGAAAATGTACTCCCACATCTACGAGCCACGCGATATTGAGTATCTCGACCAGCGATTCGCTAGCGGTGATGTGCGGTTGATCGAAGGTGACACCGAGATTGCACCGGGCGTGACGGCAAGACTGCTCGGCGGACATACGCCAGGGCTTCAGGTGCTCGAATGCAGTCTTGGCGACCGGGCGGTCGTCTTGGCTTCGGATGCGAGCCACTATTACGACAACTACGAGCTCGACGAACCATACGCGATCGTCGACCACGTGCCCTCGGTCCTCAACGCGTTTGACCGGATACGGGAACTTGTCGCGGATGAAGGCACATTCGTTCCTGGCCACGACCCGCTGGTGCGCGAACGATTCGTTCATCGCGTGAACGACGACGAAAACCTCGTCTTGGTCACGGCGCAGGCTGTCGTCGCGTAACTAGGTGCCGCAGTACGTGACGTACGGCCCGAACGCGGCGGGCGCCGCGGTGGCGAAGCGCTCGCCGCCGGGGCGCTCGGCGTAGGGCTCGGTGACGACCTCGAGCAGTTCGCCGAAGGGCGCGAGATCGCCGCGGCCGGCGGCGGCGAGCGCCTCCTCGACGAGGTGGTTGCGCGGAATGTAGGCGGGGTTGCTCCGCGCGATCAGCTCGGCGTCGGGCGTGACCTCGCGCCAGCGGTGCAGCCACGGGCGCACATCCGAAGCGTCGGCGAAAAGTCGCTCGACCGCGGCGTCGTCGCCCGTCGCCGCCGTCACGAGTGCGCGGAAGAACTCGGTGTAGTCGATCTGCTCCTCCTGCAGCAGCCGCAGCGTGGCGCTCGCGAGCGCATCCACCTGCGGGTCAGAGAGGTCGTCCGACAGGCCGAGCTTGTCGCGCATCCCGGCGAGCCACGCCCGCTGGTACTGCGGCGCGAACTGCTGCAGCTCGGCGGTCACGAGCGCGACCGCCTCCTCGCCCTCACCGACGAGCGGCAGCAGCGCCTCGCCGAGCCGCGCGAGGTCCCACTCGGCGATCGCCGGCTGGTTCGCGAACGCGTAGCGCCCGTGCTCGTCGATCGAGCTGAACCAGAGCGTCGGGTCGTAGGCGTCAAGGAACGCGCAGGGCCCGTAATCGATCGTTTCGCCCGAAATCGTCACGTTGTCGGTGTTCATCACGCCGTGAACGAAGCCGAGGCGCATCCAATCGGCGATGAGCCGGGCCTGGCGCGCAATCACCTCGCGGTAGAGGGCGAGCGCCGGCACCTCGGCGTCGGCCGCGGCGGGGGAGTGCCGCTCGACCGCGAAGTCGACGAGGCGCCGCAACGCTTCTGGTTCGTCGAGCGAGCGCGCGTACTGAAAGCTCCCGACGCGAAGGTGGCTGCTCGCGACCCGGACGAGCAGCGCGCCGCGCTCGGGGAAGTCGCGCTGCACGATGTGGCCCGTCGCGACGACGGCGAGCGCTCGCGTCGTCGGCACGCCGAGCGCGTACATCGCCTCGCTCATGAGGAACTCGCGCAGCATCGGCCCGAGCACCGCCTGGCCGTCGCCCCGGCGGGCGAACGGGGTCTTGCCCGAGCCCTTGAGGTGCACATCCCGCCGCTGCCCGTCGCGGTCGATGAGTTCGCCGAGCAGCAGCGCGCGGCCGTCACCGAGCCGCGGCGCGTACCAGCCGAACTGATGCCCAGAATAGATCTGTGCGACGGGTTGCCCGCCCTCGGGCACGGTCTGCCCCGTCAGCCAGCTGAGGCCCTCGGGCCCGCGCAGCCACGCGACGTCGAGCCCGAGCTCCTCGGCGAGTGACTCGTTGAGCACGAGCAGCTCGGCATTCGGCATCTCTTGCGCCCGCCACGGCTGCGCGAGCTCGGGCAGGGTGTCGGCGAATTCATGCTGCAACTGCATGCCCACCAGTTAACGACGGCCGGCTGGGCACCGCCACAGCCGGCCGTCAGCAAGTCGCGGCGTTACGCGCTCACTCCCAGCTCGTGGTCTGGTACTTGCCCGAGGGCTCGGGCACGGATGCGGTGAGCAGCGTGCCGTCCGAACGGTGCCAGCCCGCGAGGGTGTGCATGCCGAGCTCGCGGTCGACGCGCGGGCCCTGGCCGCGCAGCGGCACGGTGGCCGGCGCATCCGCCCGCACGAGCACCTCTTCGCCGCGCACGCCGACGCGAACGATGGACGACGTGCCCGACTCGAGTGTGAACGTCATCGTCTCGGGCCGCAGCTCGACGCGCACCTGCGCGCGTCTGAGCTGGAGCTTGAAGTCGATGCCCTCCCAGCCGTCGGGCAGGCGCGGGTCGAACTGCACCTCGCCGCCGTGGTCGCGCATGCCGGCGAAGCCGCAGACCGCGCCGAGCCAGATGCCGCCGGCCGACGCGACGTGCACGCCGACGTCGGTATTGCCGTGCAGGTCGGCGAGGTCGACGAATGCCGTGTGACGGAAGTACTTCTCGGCGAGCTGCAGGTGGCCGACCTCGGCCGCAATGATCGACTGCACCGCCGCCGACAGGCTCGAGTCGGCGGTGGTGAGCACGTCGTAGTACTCGAAGTCGTTGAGCTTCTCCTCGGCCGTGAACCGGTCGCCGCGCAGGAACAGCGCGAGCACGACATCGGCCTGCTTGATCACCTGGAAGCGGTAGATGACGAGCGGGTGGAAGTGCAGCAGCAGCGGCCGCTGCGACTCGGGCGTGTTCTCGAGGTCCCAGATCTCCTTGTCGAGGAATGCGGCATCCTGCGGGTGCACGCCGACCTGCTCGTCGTGGGGGATGAACATCTTGCGCGCCGCGCGCCGCCACTTGTCGGGCTCGTCGGCCGAGATCGAAAGCCGGTCGATGGTTTGCTCGTACTCGAGCGGATGCGTGTCGTGCAGCAGCTCGAGCGACTCGGCCGCGGTGCGCAGGTTCTTCTGCGCCATGACGTTGGTGAAGAGGTTGTCGTTGACGACGGTCGTGTACTCGTCGGGCCCGGTGACGCCGTGGATGTGGAAAGTGTCAGAGGCGTTCGTGCGCCAAAACCCCAGGTCGTACCACATGCGGGCCGTCTCGACGAAGACGTCAACGGCGCCGCCGAGCAGGAACTCGGTGTCGCCCGTGGCCGCGAGGTACTGCGACATCGCATGCGAGATGTCGGCGTCGATGTGGTACTGCGCAGTGCCCGCCGCGTAGTACGCGCTCGACTCCTGCCCGTTGATCGTGCGCCAGGGGAAGAGGGCGCCGCGCTCGTTCAACTCGACCGCGCGCTCACGGGCGTAGTCGAGCATCCGCACCCGGTAGCGCAGGGCGTTGCGGGCCATCGTCGGCTGCGTGTAGGTGAGGAACGGCAGCACGAAGATCTCGGTGTCCCAGAAGTAGTGGCCGCCGTAGCCGGAGCCGCTCACGCCCTTCGCGGGCACGCCGAGGCCGTCGGCGCGCGCCGCGGCCTGGGCGACCTGGAAGAGATCCCAGCGGATCGCCTGCTGCAGCTCGGGCTGGTCGTGCAGCACGACGTCGGACTTCGACCAGAAGTCGTCGAGCCACTGGCGCTGCTCGGCGTGGATCTTCTCGACGCCGAGTTCGAGCGCCCGGCCAAGCGTGCGGCCGCAGCGGTCGGCGAGCTCGCGGGCCGGCGCGACGCCGGCCGTGTGGTAGGTCAAGTACTTCGTGAGGCGAATGACGTCGCCGCCCTTCGCGTTGATGCGGAACACGCGCTTCGCGAGGTCGGGCTGGAGGTCGGTCGAGGTGTGCACGGGGCGCTCGCCCTCGCCGGTGACTTCGATACGGTGGTCGAGGGCGCAGGCGATCGACATTTTCGAGTTGCGCGTGCGGTAGCCGAGGATGAGCCGGTCCCCCTCGTCGCGCTGGAGGATCGGCTCGAGCACGCGCTCGTTGAGCTTCTCGGCGTGGCGCGGGTCGAAGGATGCTGGGGTCTCGCCCGCGACCTTCGGCGCGGCGTCGCGATACTCGTCGATGCCGTCCTGCCGGTTGAGGAGCTCGCTCGAGATGACGACCGAGGCGTCGCCGTCGAGCAGCTCGACCTCGTACTCGATGAGGCCGAGGTGCCGCTCGACGAACGACACCATGCGGCTCGAGCGGATGCGCACCCGCTTGCCGCTCGGCGTTCGCCAGACGAGGTCGCGCGAGAGCACGCCGTCGCGCAGGTCGAGGCGGCGCTCGTACTCGAGCAGCTCGGCGGTCGAGAGGATGAGGGGTTCGTCGTCGACGTAGAGGCGAATCACCTTCGCGTCGGGCGCGTTGATGATCGTCTGGCCGACCTTCGCGAATCCGAACGCCTCCTCGGCGTGCTGGATCGGCCACGTCTCGTGAAAGCCATTGATGTACGTGCCCTGCTCGCCGGTCTCGCGGCCCTCGTCAATGTTGCCGCGCATCCCGAAATAGCCGTTGCCGACGGCGAAGAGCGTCTCGGTGTGGCCGAGGCGGGATGCGTCGAAGCGGGTCTCGATGAACGCCCACGGGTCGAGGGGGTAGCAGGCGCGGTCGAGGGGCTCGCGCTCCCGGTCGAACTGCGGCTCGAGCGGGGTCTCGCCCGCGAACTTGGCGGTCATGCGTTTGGTCCTTCGGTGGCGGTCTGGGGGAGCCCTGGGATGAGCTCGGCGAGGTCGTCGACGACGAAAGTCGCGCCGTGGGCTTCGAGCGCCTCGTGGCTAGCGCCGCGGTCGACGCCGATCACCGCGCCGAACTTGCCCGCGCGGCCCGCGGCGACGCCCGAGGTCGCGTCCTCGACGACGGCGCACGCGGATGCGTCGAGGCCGAGCTCGCGCGCGCCCTGGAGGTAGGTGTCGGGCGCTGGCTTGCCCGGGAGCCCGAGCTCGGCCGCGTGGACGCCGTCGATGATGACGTCGAAGCGGTCGCCGAGACCCGCCGCGCTGAGGACGCGCTTGCCATTGCGCGAGCTCGTCACGACGGCGGCCGGGATGCTTCGGTCAGCGATCGCGCGCAGAAAGTCGAGGGAGCCGGGGTAGGCCTCGATGCCGTCTTCGTCGAGCAGCCGGGCGAAGTGGGAGTTCTTGCGGTTGCCGAGCCCGCCGACCGTCTCGAGCTCGGGCGCATCCTCGGGCGTGCCCTCGGGGAGGGTGATGCCGCGCGAGGCGAGGATGTCGCGCACCGCGTCAAAGCGCGGCTTGCCGTCGAGGTAGGCGAAATAGTCGGCCTCTTCGTAGGGCGCGACACCGTATTGCCGGAACACCTCGGTGAACAGGGCGGCCCACGCGTGCCGGTGCAGTTCGGCGGTTGGCGTGATGACGCCGTCGAGGTCCAGCAAGAACGCTCGGATGTGCTGGAGGGATGGGGTGATGCTCGCGGCCGCGGTCATGTCGACCATTGTGCGCCCCTCGCGGCTGTGAATCGATCAATGCTGGCGAATGTTGAACATCGGCGTCGCTTGGTCACGTTCGGGGCGAGTTCACGCGCTTCGCGGGTGGGCGGCGCGCGCTGAGATGTTCGAGCCGCGCCGACAATGAAGGTCGAGATGGCACACGAGGCGGTTCAGGGCGCGGGGCATCCCCGCATCGTCATCACCAGGCTCGACCAGCACAACGCGAAGATCACGCGCAACGCTGGCGACGGCTTTCGGTTGTCGTCGCGGCGCGACACGCACTCCGCATCGGCCGGCGATGGCTCACCCACCGACGACGCGCCCGAGGGCGTGCGGCTGCGGCACGGCTCAGGCTTCACGATTCGAGACACGAAGTTCGTGTTTCAGCGTGACGAGTTCGCCGACCGCAGCCACGCGGAGGACGAAGACTAGTCGTCGGAGACGCTGACGGTCACCTGGATGTTGCCGCGCGTCGCGTTCGAGTAGGGGCACACCTGGTGGGCGGCGTCAGCGAGGGCCTGTGCCTCGTCGTGCGGCAGGTTCGGGATTACCACCTCGAGGTGCACGGCGAGCTCGAAGCCGCCCTCACCATTCGAACCGATGTCGACGCGCGAGCCGACGGTCGAGTCGGTGATCGTGACCTTCTGCGCGCGGGCAACCGCGTGCAAGGCCGAGTGGAAGCAGGCGGCGTAGCCGGCCGCGAACAGCAGTTCGGGGTTTGCGCCCTCGCCCGAGCCGCCCATGCTCTGCGGGGTAGCCATGTCGAAGTCGACGCGGCCGTCGGTCGTGCGCACGTGGCCGTCGCGGCCGCTTCCGGTCGAGAGGGCTTCGGCGGTGTAGAGAGTGGAATCGATCATCGATGCTCCTTCGCGCTGGTGAGTTGGGAGCCCGACCCTAGCGCCGCTTGTTGAGAGCGTTCACATCTGGGGTGGAGACCTACGAGATGGAGCGGGCACTGGTGAGCGTCGCCGGGTCAGCAGCACGAGTACGACGCTCAACAGCACGAGCACACCGACGCTGGTGAGCACGAACACGATGACCGAGCCGCCCGGCTCGCCTTCGGCGGCGGGGACGGTGCTCGCGCTCGGCCGGGGAGTCGCGGTCGGCGTCGGCGCGATCGTGGCCAGCGCATCCGGCACCTTGACCTGTGCGACCTCGGGCGCGGCGCCGATGTCGTCGAGCTGGCTCGTGAGATCGGCGAAGCTCAGCGTGCTCGCGGGGTCGGCGAACTTGACCGACATCGCGGCGAGAGGCGCGCGCACGCGCTCGACCAGCGCATCCGGTGTCAGGGCATCGGGAATGTCGCTCCAGATCGCGAACATGCCGCCCGAACTCGCCTCGACGAGGTCGGGGCTGCCCTGCACCGAGGGATACACGGTGTCGTCCCAGCCCGCGAGGATCGCCTCACCGGTGGGATACGCGTAGCCGACGCGCTCGCCGAGCACGAAGTAGAGGAATTCGTCGTTGACGTTGACGAGCTCGTAGCCCGCCGCGGCGAAGTCGCTCGCGGGCACGGCGCCGGGCGGGCGCTGGGTCCAGTACGCCACCTGCACGCTGGTGTCGAGGGCGACGCTGTGCGAGCGGAGCATGCCGTCGCTCCAGACGCGGGGCTGGTAGCCAGCGTCGCTGAGCAGCGCGGCGGTGGTGTTCACAAAGTCGGTGAGGGCGTCGTAGGCCGTGGCCTGCGCGCCGAACTTCGCCTGTGCGGCCTGGGTGAGTGCCTGCACCTCGGCCGTTTCGGCGAAGTCGACGAACTCGTCGCCGCCGAGGTTCCACGGCACGGGGCCGGGCATATCGGGCTGCTCGAACAGCTCCGTGTATTCGCCGATGAGGTCATGGGCGAACTCGACGCCGGCGTCGCGCGTGATGTCGAGGGCGCCGAAGACGTTACCGCCGTATGCGTCGTGTAGGCGCAGTTCGGGGTAGGCGTCGAGCGCGTGGTCGAGGTGGCCCGGCATGTCGAGTGACGGCGCGACGCGGATGTGGAGGTCGTTCGCGTAGGCGATGAGCTCGCGAATCTCGTTTTGCGAGTGCGCATCGGGCGAGGCGATGTCGGGATGCGTCGTCGACTCGATCGCGAAGCCTTCGTTCTCGGAGAAGTGCAGTTCGAGCTCGGTGAAGCCGAACCAGCTGAGCTGGCGCACGAGCGCCTCGAGGCGTTCAATCGGGTAGTGCTTGCGCGCGATGTCGATGTGCGCGGCGCGGATCTGCTCGGCGGGGAAGGTGAACTCGTAGTCGCCGTTCGCGATGTCGCCGGCTGCGACGAGTTGCTGCAGCAGCGCCCGGGTCACGTGGAAGACGCCGGCGGCGTCGGGGCCCGTGACCGTCACGCTGCCGTCGACCGTGAGCAGCGTGGCGTTGTCGAGGGTGAGCACGACGTCGTGTTCGGTGGCGAGCGAGGCGTCGGCGAGGTAGGCGACCTCGGGCACCGCATCGGTGAGACCGAGCGCGGCGAGCTCCTCGGCGAGACGCGCACCCTCGCCCGCGAGGGCGTCGTCGGTGATGAGGATGCGCGTGCCCGCGCTCGGCTGCCAATACCCGACGCGCGGAGTCACGGCGGTGGGTGGCGGCACCATCTGCGGCCAGGCACCCGACTCGGTCTGTGGCGCGGTTTCGGCGAGGGCGAGGCCGGGGGAGCCCAGCGCGACAACGAAGGCAAGCAGCATGGCCGTCAGCCACCACCACCGCCACCGCCGGCGGCGCGGTCGGTCCGTGGAAAACGAACGACGGTGCATGTGCGTACCCCCAAGACGTGCGCCTCCAGCATCCCACCCCGAGGTGGTCGCGTGGTTAGCGCAGTTCAGAGAACAGTTCGAGCACGTGCCGTTCGATGTCGTCGCGCACGAGGCGCATCCTCTCGAGCCCATCGATGCCGCGCTCGGAGGGCTCGTCTGTGACCCAGTGCTCGATGCTCGCGCGCATGCCGTCTACCGGCTCGACCTGTGCCTCGTTGCCGAGCACGATCACGCGGTGGGCGCGGCGAAGCAGCTCGGAGTCGAGCTGCTTCGGGGCCTCGCGCTCGAGATCGGCGCCATGCTCCTCGAGCACCTCGCGTGCGAGCTCGTTGATCGCGTCACCGGGCTCGGTGCCCGCCGAAGCGACCGAGACGGAAGTGCCGGCGATCTGCCGCAGCGTGGCGGCGGCCATCTGCGACTTGCCGGCATTGCGAACACAAATGAACAGTACGGTTGGCGTCTCGCTCATAGAGGCATGGTGGCACGGGAGGGTGGGGATGCGCCCGGGCGCGCCGCGTGCCGGCCGGTCACCGCGCATCCAGTGCCGATTCGTACGCTGGGACGCATGAGTGACGCGGCGAACCAGGTGCCTGAGCAATGGCGACCCAAGGCGGTCGCGCTTGCGCCGTGGCCGCTGATTCTCGGGGCGGTGTTTGTCGTGTGCACGCAGGTGTGGCTGCCGTTTTGGGGCACGTCGATTCGCGCGAACGTCGTCTACGTCGCCTTCACGCTGCTCGGGCTCGCGCTGTGCGGCCGTGGCGCGCGGCAGCTGTGGCACGCGAACCGGGCCGTTGGCCGCGCCGGCGTCGCGAGCGGCGAGACCGGCGCCGACGGCCTGCGGTCGTCGGGCACGATGTGGTGGCGGCGCAGAGCGCCCCGCATGCAACTCTCGTGGGGCATGGGGGCGCTCTGCGTCGTCGTTGGGGTGGGGCTCTGGCTCTTCGCGGATGTTCGGGCCGAGCAGGTGCTCGCTTTCGTCGGCACCGGCGGCATGATTGCGTCGGGCTACTCGGGCATGTCGCTCGCGGCACGTTACTCGCGGCTCTGCCGCGACTTCAACGTGCCGTTCCCCGCGCTGTTCTGACGCGGGGTCGAGCGCACACGTGGCGGCGAACGAATGCTGGCCCGACTGGTCGCCGGTTCACGGCGCGCTCGCGGTGGTGCCATGCGCTAGCTGGGCCTGCGGCGAACTAGCTGGGCCTGCGGCGAACTAGCGGGTGCAGCCGCCGCGCTCGTGGCCGCGACCGCGGCGGTGGTGCTCGCGCGTATCCGGGTCAAAGCCGTGGCCATGCCCGCCCCGGCCGAAGCCGCGCCGGTCGGCGCGCTCCCGGTCAAACTCCGGGTCGAAGCCACGACCGTAGCCGCCGCGCGGGCTATGACCGTGCGGGCCGTGGCCACCGCGACCGCGACGCTCGAAGCCGCGGCGGAGGCGGTCGTACTTCTCGGGCTCGGACTCAGCCATGCGGCCGATCCAGCTCTCGAAGCGCTCGTCGCCCATGCGGCGCCGTGCCTGCTCGCTCCAGCGGTCAAACTCGGCGTCGGGAGCATCCCAGCCTTGCTCGGCGCGCTGCTGCTCGAGCTGCTCGATGACGCGGTCGAGGATGCTCGCGAGCTGCTCGCGCTCGTCGTCACTCAAGCTCGAGAACGCGTCGGGGCGCTCGGGCACGAGCTGCTCGGTCGTCCGCCCCGCCTCAGTGAGGCGAATCAAGATGACGCGCTTGTCGTCGTCGGCCGGCTCTCGGGTGATGAGTTCGGTCTTCTCAAGCTTGACGAGCGCCTCGTTGAGCGAGGCGACGCGCATACCAAGAATGAACGCGAGGTCCTTCGTGGCGATGCCGTCCTGCAGTTTGAGGGCGGCGAGGATGCGGCCCTGGCCGCGGGTCGGGTCGGCGGCGGGGCCGTGCGGGCCGCCGTGGGGCCCACCGTGCGGGTGGGGGCGCATGAGGCGGGCTGCCTCGCGGAACTTTCGATAGAGTTCGTGGCTTTCCATGAGGTTCTCCTTCAGGTTGGTGAAAGCTGCTGGTACCTGTTTAATTGGTACCTGCAGATAAAAGTACAGGTACCTGTCGCAAATTGCAACAGGTACCTGTGAAACCTTCAGGATGCGGGTCCGACCGCCTATGCGGCGTCGCCGGCCGAGATGGTCTGGGCCTCCTCCTGCGCGGTTTCGTGCGGACGGCCGATCTGCTGCAGGCGCTTCGATGAGATGCCGAGCACGACGATCGAGACGATGAGGGCGGCCGCGCCGAACCAGTACGGCGACTCGGCGCCCATGGCCTCGGCGATCGGGCCCGAAACGGCCGGTGCGATCGCGCCGCCGAGGAAGCGGATGCCCGAGTAGGTCGACGATGCCACCTGGCGCGGCAGGTTGGTCGCCTCCATGACGGTCTCGGTGAGGGCGGTGTTGACCACACCGAGGAACGCGCCCGAGACGACAACGCAGCAGACAAGCGCCGTGAGGTTGCCGATCGAGAATGCCATGACGACGAGCGTCGCGGTGAGCAGCACGAGCATCGAGAACAGCGTCTTCACGAGACCGAAGTTGCGCGTCAGCACGGGTGCCACGAGTACCGACGTGATCGCGAGCAGCAGGCCCCAGCCGAAGAACACGAGACCGAGTTCGTGCGCGCCGAACTCCAGCCCCTGCGCCGCGGCGGCCGCCTCGAGCGGGTAGGGAGAGTACGCGAGGATCGTGAAGAAGCCGAAGTTGTAGAACAGGGCCGTGATGCCGAGCGAGCGCAGCGTCGGGTTGCGCAGCGCCTTGAAGCTCGCCGAGATCGGCACTGGCACCGGCTTCTCGGTCGGCTTGCGCAGCAGGGTCGCGATGGCGATGAAGCCGATGGCCATGAGTGCTGCCGTGCCGAAGAACGGCCCGCGCCACGACACCTCACCGAGCGCGCCGCCGAGCAGCGGGCCGAGCGCCATTCCGACGCCGAGCGCGGCTTCGTAGAGCACGATCGCGCTGCCGCTGCCGCCCGAGGCGCCGACAATGGCGGCGAGGGAGGTCGAAATGAACAGCGCGTTGCCGAGGCCCCAGCCGGCGCGGAAGCCGATGATCGTGTCGACGCTGCCCGACGTACCGGCGAGAGCGGCGAACACGATGATGAGCACGAGGCCGACGATGAGCGTGCGCTTCGTGCCGAGACGGCTCGCGACCCAGCTCGTGAAGAACATCGCGACGGCGGTGATGAGCAGGTAGCTCGTGAACAGCAGCATGGTCTGCGACGGCGTCGCGTCGAGTTCCTTGCTGATCGCTGGCAAGATCGGGTCGACAAGGCCGATGCCCATGAACGAGACGGTGCAGGCGAAGGCGATCGCCCAGACTGAGAGCGGCTGCTTGAGAAGTGACGACTTAGGTGGCTGCGTGTCTTGGGACATTTCGCTTTCTCGGGTTGGTGTCCTGACGTCGGGGCAGTGCGCAGCGGCGTGCGGGGCAGCGATTGGATTAGTGGTGGTGTGGATGCGGCGGCTCGTCGATGGTGAGCCGCTCGAGGATGTCGGTGGCCCGCGCGAGCGTGACCCACTCGTCCTCGTCGAGTTGCTCGAGCGCCGGTCGCACCGCCTCGCCTGCGCGCAGGCGGAACGCGCGGATCTCGGCATCGCCGGCCTCGGTGAGGCGCACGACGGTCGCCCGCGCATCCGTCGGGTCGGACTCGCGGGCGACCAGCCCATCCGCCTCGAGCTTGGTCACCGAAGTGCTGATCGCGGGCTGCGACAAGCGCTCGCGGAGGGCGATGTCGCCAATGCGAATCGGGCCGAGCTGCTGCAGCAGCGACAGGATGCGCAGGGCGACGACCGAGCGCGGCTCACTGGCGCGCAGGCGTGCATAGGTCGCGAAGCGGCTGCCGTACATGACGAGGCGGGCGGCGACGCGGTTGTGGTCGTGCGGATCTGTCACGCAAGAAACATATAACTAACTTATATAAATAGTCAATGTATCTGCGTATGGGCATGCTGACGCCACGGTCGCCCGGGGCGAGTGCCGCGTGCTCAACGGGAGGGCTGGGGCTACTTCTTTTTCTTCATGCGGTTGCGGCGCACCGTGCGCCACACCATCGCACCGAAGATGACGGCGACGACGATGCCGCCGATCCACCAGGACACCGCGCTCGCGGCCTCGCCGGCGCCCGCAGCCAGCCCATCCATACCCAAAATCACCCCGCTATTCTCTCGCAGTTGTGGCGTGAGTGTTACGCGCGGCGTCGCGCGCGCTCGACGGGCGGCCGGTCGCGCGGGACAATGGATGAATCGCCGCGCCCGCGACGACACCGCAACCAGCGAGGGGAGCCTGCACATGTGCCGATTGCTCGCCTACGCCGCACCCAGTGAGACAACCGTCTCGGAGGTGATCGGCGAGGCCAACGCCGAGGCCTTCCAGCAGATGACGAGCGTGCATAACGATGGGTGGGGCACCGCTTGGCTCGCGTCGGGCCCGGGCGAAGAGCTGCCCGAGGTTGAGTCGGCGCGCGTTTCGACGCCCGGCCAGGCTGACCCGATGCTCACGGCCGCGCTCGAGAGCGTGCCGTCGTACTCGCGACTCGTGCACCTGCGGCTCGCGACCGACCGGCTCAAGCGCACGACGGTGAACACGCACCCCTTCGTCGCGAACGGCATCGCATTTGCCCACAACGGCTCGATCATTCCCGTTGAGCGCTTCGAGGAGCTGCTCAGTGAAGAGGAGCTGCGCGCCGTGTCGGGCACGACCGACTCCGAGCTCTACTTCTCGTATGTGCGCAAGCAGATTCGCGAGGGTGGCGGCACCGTCGCCGAGGGCGTTGTGCGCGCCGTGCAGCGGCTCCGTCGCACGTTCCCGAACGCGAGCCTCAACGCCGTCGTGCTCACCGACGCCGAGCTCATCGTGATTCACGCGAACTCGACGGCGCACGTCACCGACGAAGACTTCCGCTCGTACGGCATCGACCCGGCGCTGCTGCCCGACGACCACGACGAGAACTACTACAAGCTCGCGATGCTGCAGCGGCCCGACGGCACGACCGTGTTCTCGTCGACCGGCATCAACCTCGCCGGCTGGAGCCGCGTGCCCGACGACACGATCACCCGCATCGACCTCGACACGCTCGAGCTGTCGCAGCGCAAGATTTTCGGCATTCGCGAGACCGCGTCGCGCCGCGGCCACGCCGCCCTCAACGACTCGACGATCGACGAACTCGCGCGCCACCGCCAGCTCCGCGCCAGCTAGCTCCGCCGGCTATCTCCTCCACCAGCTAGCGTCGCTGCAATGCGTCGTTTTTCCCGACCTGAGACGGCGATAAGGGGCCTCAACCTCATGGCCTTCTCACGTTGGGAAAAACAACGCATTTCCGCGGCGCCTAGACTGGCGGGGTGACTGTGAACCCGGATCTCGTCGGCCGACGCTTCGCGCTCGCCGAGCCCTATCTCGTTGGGCGCGAGCACGTACGCGCTTTCGCGGCGGCTGTCTTCGCGAGCGACCCCATCCACTTCGATGTCGAGGCGGCCCGCGCGGCCGGCTACGCCGACGTCGTCGCGCCCACGACCTACCCGGCCGTGCTGCAAGACCGCGGCCTGCAGCTGCTGCTCGCCGACCCGATGGCCGACTTCGAACTCAAAAACGTCGTGCACGGCGACGAACGCTTCACCTACGAGCGTCCGATCGTCGCGGGCGACGAACTCGGTGCCGAGCTCGAGGTGACGACGGTGCGCGCGGTGCGCGGCAACGCGATGATCCAGGCGACGACCAGGCTGAAGGATGCGGCGGGCGAGCTCGTCGTGACCGCCTACGCGACGCTCGTGGTCGGCGGGGAAGGGGCGAACTAACCATGGCAACCCTGGAAACGGCAGCCAAGGGCGAGCAGCTGCTCGAAACCTCCCTGCACTTCACGCGCGAGTCGCTCGTGCGCTACGCCGGCGCATCCGGCGACTTCAACCCCATCCATTACCGCGACGACATCGCGGTCGAGGTGGGCCTGCCCGGCGTGCTCGCGCACGGCATGCTCACGATGGGTGCGGCGATCCAGCCGGTCATCGAGCTGCTCGGCGACCCGGGCCGCGTCGTCGACTACCAGGTGCGCTTCACGCGCCCGGTGCTCGTCGATGCGAGGGAGGGAGCGGAGGTGCAGATCGTCGCGACGGTCGGCGAAGAGGCCGGCGACGACGGCATCGGCCGCATCGACCTCACCGTCAGCTTCGCTGACAAGACGGTGCTGACCAAGGCGCAGGTGCGCGCGAAGTTCACCGCATGACGACGTTCGCGCAGCTGACAACGACGCAGGTCTCGCAGGCCGAGGCTGATCTCATCGAGCCCGAGACCCGCGACGCGCTCGCCGAGGCGTATTTCGAGCTCGCCGACCGCGACGAGCCGTTCCTCGTCATCGGCGGCGGCTCGAACACGATCGTGAGCGACGACGGCTTCGACGGCCCCGTGCTGCGGGTCGCGACCCGCGGTGTTGAGTACCGCCCGGGCGAGGGCGGCGAGGTCATCGTCGTCGCCCATGCGGGGGAGTCATGGAGCGAGCTCGTCGACGCCACCGTTGCGCGCGGGCTCAGCGGCATCGAGGCGCTCGCGGGCATCCCCGGCTCGGTCGGCGCGACGCCGGTGCAGAACATCGGCGCCTACGGGCAGGAGCTCGCCGACGTGCTCGTGCGCGTCGAGGTGGCGGATGCGGATGCCGGCGAACGTCGCTGGGTCGCGGCCGCCGACCTCGGCCTCGGCTACCGCACCTCGGCGCTCAAGCGCGAGGAGCTCCTCGGGCTCGTGCTCGCGGTCGAGCTGCGGCTGCGCGAAGTCGACTCGACCGGCGGCGCCCCCGTGCAGTACGCGCAACTCGCGAAAGCGCTCGACGTCGAGCTCGGCGAGCGTGTGCCGGTCGCGCAGCAGCGCGAGGCCGTGCTGCGCCTGCGCGCCTCGAAGGGCATGGTGCTCGACCCGAGCGACGTCGACACGCGTTCGAGCGGCTCGTTCTTCATGAACCCGATCGTGCGCCGCAGCTTCGCGAGCGAGGCGCTGCCGGCGAGCGCGCCCCGTTTCGACGCGGGCAAGGACGCCGAGGGCCTCGAACTCGTGAAGCTCTCGGCGGCGTGGCTGATCGAGCATGCCGGCGTCAAGAAGGGATTCGCGCTGCCCGGCAGCGGCGCCGCGATCTCGTCGAAGCACACGCTCGCGATCACGAACCACGCGGATGCGACGGCCGAGCAGATCGCCGAGCTCGCGCGCTATGTGCGCGCCCGCGTGCTCGCCGAGTTCGGCGTCGAACTCATCCCCGAGCCGAACCTGATCGGCCTGCAGCTGTAGTGCGTTCGCGCGGCTGCTGCGCGAAACTCGAAGTGCGCCAACGAGACGGAGACCCAGGTGAGTGAGCAGCGACCGAGATTCAGCCCGCCCGAGCCCCGCTTCGGGGCCGAGCCGGCAGCGGCTGCTGTGCCCGACGCATCCGGCTCGTCGCGCCGCCGCGTCTGGTCACCCCTCACGATTGTGCTCACGAGCGCCTCGGCGGTCGTCGTCATCGGCCTCGTCATCACGCTCGCGCTGCTGTGGGGAAACCCGTTGCAGCCGAGCCAGGGCGAGGCCGCGGCGCCGCTCGAGAGCAACGGCGGCGGCACCGCCGGCCCGACCGACACCGTGGACCCCACGCCGACGCCCTACGCGGTGCAGCCGGGCGACACGGTCTCGATTGAGCAGGATGCGGTGTTCGAGGATGGCTTCACGCTCGTCTACCCGAAGCTCGGCGACTGGATCGAGCAGGACATCGTGAATCGCCCCGAGCAGCTGACGATGTACGCGCCCGACTACAGCGCGCAGATTCAGGTGTGGCAGACGTCGGTGTTCAACTCGAACCAGACCGACAAAGAGCTCACGCTCGCACAGCTCAATCGCATCAACGACGAGTGCTCGTACGGCGCGACGGGCATCTCCGAGCCCGAGTCGTACCTGCTTGAGGGCGAGGACGGCACGAAACTCGAGCTGCTCGGCGTGCGGGCCGACGAGTGCGAGGGCGGCCAGGTCTGGCTGCTGCAGCGCGTCATGCCGCTCACCGGCACGCGCGTGCACATCGTGCTGTGGAGCACGACGACGCTCGACGACAACGACGAGCTGCTCGACAAGCTCGCCGAAATTACCTTCACAACGCCGTAGCCGGGTCGCCGTCTTGCGACGGGGCCCGGCTACTGGCGCGCGGTGTGGCGCGAGTTAGTTGAAGAGCGCCTGGATGCGGCGCACGCCTTCGACGAGTGCGTCGTCGCCGAGCGCGTAGCTGAAGCGCAGGTAACCCGAGGGGCCGAAGGCCTCGCCGGGGACGGCCGCGACCTCGGCCCGATCGAGCAGGAAGTCGGCGAGGTCGAGCGAGGTCTCGAGGCGAACGCCGTCGTACTCCTTGCCGAGCACGCCCGACACGTCGGCGTAGACGTAGAACGCGCCCTGCGGCGTCGGCACGGTGAAGCCGTTGACCTTGCTGAGCTCGTCGACCATGAGCTTGCGGCGGCGGTCGAAGGCGAGGCGGAACTCCTCGATCGGCTCGCTCGGGCCGATGAGGGCGGCGAGCGCGGCGCGCTGCGCGACGTTGTTCACGTTGCTCGTGAGGTGCGACTGCAGGTTCGCGGCGCCCTTGATGACGTCCTCCGGGCCCACCATCCAGCCCACGCGCCAGCCGGTCATCGCGAACGACTTCGCGACACCGTTGACGAGCACGGCCTGCTCGGCGAGCGCCGGCACGGCCTCGACGATCGAGGTGGCCTTCACTCCGTCGTAGACGAGGTTCTGGTAGATCTCGTCGGCGATGACCCACACGCCGTGCTCGAGCGCCCACTCGCCGATGGCGCGGGTCTCGTCGGGCGAGTAGACGGCGCCGGTCGGGTTCGACGGCGAAACGAAGAGCATCGCCTTCGTGTCGGGCGTGCGCGCGGCCTCGAGCTGCTCGACGGTGACCTTGTAGCCCTGGTCGGCGCCGGCGAAGACCTCGATGGTGTTGCCCCCGGCGAACTTGATGACCTCGGGGTAGGTGGTCCACGCCGGGGTCGGCAGCAGCACATCGTCGTCGTCGCCGATGATCGCCTGGATCGTCTCGAACACGGCCTGCTTGCCGCCGTTCGTGACGAGCACGCGGCTCGCGGGCACGGTGAGGCCCGAGTCGCGCGCGGTCTTCTCGACGATCGCGTCGCGCAGCTCGGGCAGACCGACGTTGGCCGTGTACTTGTGGTTCTTCGGGTCCTTCACGGCCTCGACAGCGGCGTCGATGACGTGCTGCGGCGTTGCGAAGTCGGGCTCGCCGGCGGCGTACGAAATCACCGGGCGGCCCTCTGCCTTGAGGGCCTTGGCCTTGTTGTCGACCTTCAGCGTGGCCGAAGGGGCGATGGCGGAGACGCGGGACGAAAGACGCGATTCAGTCATGATGTGCAGCCTAGTTTGTGCGGTTGTGAACGGGTTACCGTCATTCATTTTTCATGACGCGCAGCCGGCTGTCTGCACATCCGCCGGAAATGGGCCGGATGTGCGCAAACGCCAAACTCGCGGCGTCACGCAACGTCGTGCTCGCGAACTATCGACGCCAGGATGGACGTGCCGGGTGCGTGATGGCGAAAGTGCAAGCGAATCCGGGCGGACAGTCTCGCCCAGAAGCAGCCGACCGGCGACGTGACGAGTCTGTTCGTTGACGAAGAGCGCGATGACATTGCGCCACTGGTGAGTCATGGTTGCCACTTCCTCCCGTACTGGCATTCACTCGCGTTTGGTTCGCAATGGCAAACCAGGCCGCACTATCCGGTAGTGGGTTCGAGGGCAACCTTGCGCCGGCATGTGGAGGTGGCGGCGGTTTTGTCGTAAACTGTCTGGGTTGCCCGCGCAGCATGCGCGACGTGACGTAGGGCGGTAGCTCAATTGGCAGAGCAGCGGTCTCCAAAACCGCAGGTTGCAGGTTCGATTCCTGTCCGCCCTGCTCCTCAGACTTCAACGAGTCGAACACGCGGAGTAGGGTCAGCGCTCAACGGTGCAACTTTGGGCGGCTGACGCGCACGGATGGCGTCGATGAAGTTTCGAACTTGGCCGGCCAGGCGCGCTCGCGCCTCGAGGGCCGCGGAGTGTCACGCTGTCGATTTTCGCGTCGCGAAGCGGGTTCGCTTCGACGGCGTCCGAACTGACAACGGCATCGAACCCGCCCAATTGCACTGACCGTGCTGTTTTCGCGGTTGTTCAGCCGGGCTCGCCACCTGCTCATGCAGCGTGTTGGATCTCGCACCTTGAACGGAGCGAAGTCATGGTTCGGGCCACGCCAGGTTTCCGGCACCCGCGCAGATGCAGGCAAGCGCGCCCCCGGCAGTTGATGGGATGAAAGGAGTGAGGCTAACTCTTGAGGCTTATGAGTGACATCTCGCCGCAGCCGGTTGCTACTCCAAACGCGCCCGCGGGACTTTCTCCCAGTCCGCGACCGGACCGTTGACCACGCGAAACAACGGGTGTGGATCCGGGACGGCCACGGTTTGCCATCGGTGCCATACGTCCGGGCTTCGGTGTTGCAGCTTCCCGCAAAGGTGTGCCCACTCGTACTCGATTTGCCCGTCGGTCACCGTCAATTTCGCGGCAGGGCCCGGGGCAAGGATTTTGTCACGCGCAAACCGGTAGCCGCGCGCATCGGCTTCATCCACGATCGCTTGACGGTCGTAGTAGCGCGGATGAATCGACCACAGTCTCATACGGACACGGCCATCAATCGAGAATCGCTCACAGTGCTAGTGGTCGTCCTCGTGGAGCTTCAGACCAACTCCGATAGCGAAGAAGGTCGGGGCCCACTGCCCCACGAAAATGCCCCAGCGATCCGACTGCGCTTTCGAGTCATTCCTCTTGCCACGCGACACGAGCCACGACACGAGCGATACCCCGACTGACGCGAGCCCTGCAATGTAGAGGTGATTGCTGCGGACTCCGAGGCTGGCGAGAGTCTGCATGGGGTTGTAGCCCGCGGCTTGCTCGAGATCTGCTTTGGCCATGACGCATCTCCTTCTATCGGTGTCGTAATGGCCACGATGCCCGAGTCTCCTGGTAGTCCGGTGGACAAGCACAAGGAGGCGCCCCATCCCGCCAGAAGGAGGGGCGGGACGCTGACACCGTGACTGCGCGCCACGCGGGTGCAGTTTCCGCGTGGCGTGACGGTGCCTCACCCGGAGCGTTCGTTCGTCCAACGCGTCCGTGATCTTCTCCTTGACGTTCTCGCAGGTTGCCGTAGTGTCGGCCTCAGTGCGGGCGACTCCATGCGGCAGCCAACACTTCCAGCGCCCAGTGTTTCAACGGATCTAGTAAGATTTTGGATGCTGCGGTTAGCGCCAAGCGCTCAACCGCAGCTTGCGCGCTCGACCCCTGTCAGCTCTGCATCCACGGGCCGAGCGGAGTGTACGGCGCATGTTGCGTCTGAGCTGGTTTTGCAGAGCAAGCACGTTCGCGTTATCGACAAGGTTGCCGGTGTGACGTAGGCTGGCGCAGTTGCCAAAAGGCATACTGCAGTGCGCCCAAAATCCGGTTCGTGCCGCATTTCCAAGCTTCGAAAGGGATCCGCGTGGCCACAGGCACGTCTGATGACGAGCGTGACGACGACCTCACCAACAGCACCGAACCAACCGGTGACGAGGGCGACGCTTTGGACGAGACGCTTGATGCGGAGGCGGCCGACGAGTCGGCTGCGAGCGAAGCTGACGAAGACGCCGATGACGACTCGGACGACGCGAAGTCTGACGCCAAGAAGGATGCTGCGGTAGTGGCATCCGGCAAGGGCAAGAAGGCGAAGCGCGGCGAGAAGACCTCGGCCAAGGGCGCCGCTGTTGAGGCATCGAAGAAGACGAGCAAGCAGAAGAACGACAAGAAGGACGCTGGCGAGAAGCGCGGCCTTCGCAAGTTCTTCAGCGAGGTCGTCATCGAGCTGAAGAAGGTTGTCACCCCGACCCGCCAGGAACTCTGGCGCTACGTCGGCGTCGTGATCGCGTTCCTCATCATCATGATGCTGCTCGTGATGCTCTTCGACTGGATCTTCGGCTTCGCCTCCTCGTGGATCTTTGGCAACGGCCAGTCGCTGTTCCCCGAGGATTGGTTCCAGGGGGGCGATCCGACCCAGACGCCGCTGCCCACCGACACCGTCCTGCCGACCGAGTCGGTTGACCCGACCGCGACGGCGACCCCGTAAACCCCAAGTCGCGGCGCCAGGCGCCCGCGCATCCGACACAAACCGAGCGGCCGTCGCGCCGCAATTCGATGAAGTGAGTTGAACTACCGTGGCTGACGAAACCCAGCTTCCCGAGCAGAACGAGACCGATCTCGACGCCGTGAATGAGGCTCCCCAGAGCCAGGACGCGCCCGTCGAGGCCGAGACTAACGACGTCGAGACCGACGACGTCGAGACTAACGATGTCGAGACCGAGGCCGTCGCGGCCGACGCAGTCGAGGCCGACGCATCCGACGGCGCTGAGACCGTTGACGCCGAGTCGGCCGACGCCGAGCCCGCCGCCGAAGGTGAAGCCGTCGAAGGTGAAGCCGCCGAGGGCGACGACGAGGCCGAGGTTGACCCCTACGCCGAGTTCAAGCTCGAACTGCGCATGAAGCCCGGCAAGTGGTACGTCATCCACACCTACGCCGGCTTCGAGCGCAAGGTGCGCGACAACCTCCAGCAGCGCGTCGAGAACAAGAAGCGCTCGGAGTCGTCCGAGGGCGCCGACGACATCTATGAGGTGCAGGTGCCCATGGAAGACGTCGTCGAGATGAAGAACGGCCAGCGCAAGATGGTCACGCGCGTGCGTATCCCCGGCTACGTGCTCGTTCGCATGCACCTCACTGAGGACAGCTGGTCGCTCGTGCGTCAGACGCCGGGCGTCACGGGATTTGTTGGTAACGCGCACGACCCGGTGCCGCTGCGATTCAAGGAAGTCTTCGAGATGCTCAAGAGCATCGTCGAGCTGCCCGACGTCAAGGATGTCAAGGGTGAGGCCAAGGCCGGCGCTGCCACGGGCGGCAAGCAGCCGATCACCGAGGTCGAGTTCGAGAACGGCGAGACCGTCACGATCAAGGAAGGCTCGTTCGAAGGCCTCACCGGTTCGATCAGCGAGATCAACGCCGCGGCGGGCAAGCTCATCGTGCTCGTCTCCCTCTTCGGTCGCGAGACTCCCGTCGAGCTCTCGTTCGACGAGGTCGCAAAGCTCTAACTTCAGCTCGAGCAGACGCGGCGTCGACCCACGTGGTCGGCGCCGCGTTCGCGTGAACCGCCCCTGGCCAGGATGTGCGGAATCGAGTAAACTTGCGGGGTTGCGCATGCGCAACCGATACCGGGCGCCGGAAAGGCCGGCGTTGCGGGAGAGGGATGTTCGCAGCATCCACTCGACAGAAAGGAAACCACATGGCACCGAAGAAGAAGGTTTCGGGTCTGATCAAGCTTCAGATCCAGGCTGGCGCCGCGAACCCTGCTCCGCCGGTTGGTCCGGCCCTGGGTCAGCACGGCGTCAACATCATGGAGTTCTGCAAGGCGTACAACGCGGCGACCGAGCAGCAGCGCGGCAACATTGTGCCCGTTGAGATCACCGTGTACGAAGACCGTTCGTTCACCTTCGTGCTCAAGACGCCCCCGGCGGCTGAGCTCATCAAGAAGGCTGCGGGCGTGAAGAAGGGCTCGGGTGTGCCCCACACGAACAAGGTCGGCAAGATGACCATGGACCAGGCGCGCGAAATCGCCGAGACCAAGAAGGCCGACCTCAACGCGAACGACATCGAAGCTGGCGCGAAGATCATCGCCGGCACCGCCCGCTCCATGGGCATCGAGGTCACGGGCAACTAGCCCCCGCCTCCCCGAGCTAGCGATCGGGGTAGTGCACACACGCCGCGCCATAGCGCGTGGCCGTACACACTTTCGCGGGAGAGCCAGCCAGCTCGTTCGACCGCACACTCTCAAAGGAGCACAACATGGCAAAGAATTCCAAGGCGTACCGCGCCGCGGCAGAGAAGATTGAAGAGGGCAAGGTCTACGACCTTGCCTCGGCCGCGCAGCTCGCGAAGGACACTTCGTCGGCGAAGTTCGACAGCACCGTCGAGGTCGCACTGCGCCTCGCCGTTGACCCGCGCAAGGCCGACCAGATGGTGCGTGGCACCGTCAGCCTGCCGCACGGCACCGGTAAGACCGCTCGCGTCATCGTGTTCGCGCAGGGCCCGGCCGCTGAGGCCGCCCTCGCCGCGGGCGCCGACGAGGTCGGCAGCGACGAACTCATCGCGAAGGTCGCTGACGGCTGGACCGACTTCGACTCGGCCGTCGCCACCCCCGACATGATGGGCAAGGTAGGCCGTCTCGGTAAGGTGCTTGGTCCCCGTGGCCTCATGCCGAACCCGAAGACCGGTACCGTGACCCCGGACGCCGCCAAGGCTGTCACCGAGATCAAGGGCGGCAAGATCGAGTTCCGCGTCGACAAGCACTCGAACCTGCACTTCATCGCGGGCAAGGCGTCGTTCGACGCCGAGCAGCTCACCGAGAACCTGCAGGCCGCGCTCGACGAGGTCATCCGCCTCAAGCCGGCTTCGGCGAAGGGCCGTTACGTGCAGAAGGCTGTCGTCGCGACGACCTTCGGCCCGTCGATCCCCCTCGACGTTTCGGCGTTCTAAGCAACGTCTCGCGCTCGTCGCGAGTTCACTGGCCCCGCTTCGGCGGGGCCAGTTTGCGTTTCCTGGCCTGTGCGAGGGCCTGCAGCCGGAGGCGCGACTCGAGCCGCGCATCCGGCCCTCGGGATGCTGCGGGAGGGCGCTGGCGCCGGCGAGCAAAGGCGGGCGAGGGAATTACCGACGATCGGGTCGGTAATGCGGTAGTGTCTGGGTGACGAATGTGACGTTCGCCTGAGTCGCGCCACGGTGGCCGACTCGGATTGTCATGACAACGGAGCCATGAAATGTCCAACACCTCTGAAATCGACCAGTCGCCGGTGACGAGCCCGGCCGAGCGCCGGCGCGTCCTCGCCGCGACGATCGTCGGCACCACCGTTGAGTGGTACGACTTCTTCATCTACGCCTTCGCGGCATCGCTCATCTTCAACACCCAGTTCTTCGGGCCGATGGGTGAGGCGATGGGCCCGGCGGGCCCAACGCTGATCTCGATGGCCTCGATCGGCCTCTCGTTCCTGTTCCGCCCGCTCGGCGCGTTCCTCGCCGGTCACTTCGGCGACAAGTATGGCCGCAAGCCCGTGCTTATCGCCACGCTGATCCTCATGGGTGCGGCGACTGCGCTCATCGGTCTTCTGCCCACTGGCGACCTCGCCGCGATCAGCGCCATCGGCCTGCTCCTGCTGCGCGTGCTGCAGGGTATTTCGGCCGGCGGCGAGTGGGGCGGCGCGGCGCTCATGGCGGTGGAGACCGCCGCCGATGGCGGCCGCAACCGCGCGGGCGCCTGGCCGCAGCTCGGCGTGCCGTTCGGCATGCTGCTCGCGACCGGCATGCTCACCGTGCTGCAGATGACGATGGGCCAGGAGGGCTTCGTCAATGGCGGCTGGCGAATCGCCTTCCTGTTCTCGGTCGTGCTGATCCTCGTCGGTTACGTCGTGCGCCGCGCGGTCGAAGAGTCGCCGGTGTTTCGCCAGATCTCGAAGATGGCGAAGAGCCAGTCGGCTCCGATCGCCGTCGTATTCCGCAAGTACTGGCTCATCGTGATCCTCGCCGCGCTCGTCTTCGCCGGCGACAACGCCGTCGGCTACATGCTCGTCGGCGGTATCGTGCAGAAGTACGCGGCGACGCCGCTCGAGGCCGGCGGCATGGTCGGCATGGACGGCGGTCAGGTCAGCCTCTTCCTCAACCTTGCCGCGATCTCGTGGGCGATCTGGACCTACGTCGGCGCCTGGATCGCTGATAAGTACGGCGCGAAGCCGGTGTTCATCGTCGGCTACATCCTCATGATCTTCGCGTCGATCGCCCTGTTCCCGCTCGTCGTCATGGGCGGCGAGAACCCGATCTTCTTCGTGCTCGGCACCTGCCTGCTCGGCGTGCCGCTCGGCTTCTGCTACGGCCCGCTCAGCGCCTGGTACGCCGAAGTGTTCCCCGCCTCCGTGCGCTTCTCGGGCGTCTCGATCACGTACGCGATCGGCGCGATCGTCGGTGGCGCGTTCGCGCCGCTCATCGTGCAGGCGACCTTCGAGGCGAACGCCGGCCAGTGGCACTGGGCCGCGGTCTACCTCGCGATCATGTCGGCCGTCGGCCTCGCCGGCTCGATCCTGCTCAAGGGCCGCCACGGCATCCCGCTTGGCCACGACATGGAGCATTCGGGCCAGTGGGATACCTGGAAGACGGGCGACCCGATCCCCGAGGGCGTGCGCACGCAGCACTAGCTCGCGCACTCGAGCTCGCGAATTTGCAGGGCGGCCCCGCACCGAAATCGATGCGGGGCCGCCCTGCTTCGTTGGTGCTCGGCGTGACTACCCTGCGGTGAGGTCGAAGACGATCTTGCCCCGCGTGTGTCCCTGCTCGAGCTGCTCGTGGGCGGCGCGGGCCTGGCCGAGCGGGAAGCTCGCGTCGAGGTGCGTCTGCAGGTCGCCCTGGTCGAAGAGCTGGGCGATGGTGGTGAGGATCCGCCCCTCGGGTGAGAGCTTGAGTGTGGATGCGCGCAGTTCACGCCCCGCGGCCTCAGCCTCCTCGTGCATCGTCGGCCACGAACCGGTGGGCACGTTGACGACGAGGCCGCCGTCGCGGAGCACCCCGAGTGAGCGGCTGCCCGTGTTGTCGTGCACATTGCCGATGAGGTCGATGACGACGTCGACCGGCTCGTCGATTGCCTCCTCGAAGCGCTCCGAGGTGTAGTCGATTACCTGGCTCGCGCCGAGCTCGGTGAGCCAGTCGTGGTTTCGGCTGGATGCGGTGGTCACGACCTCGGCGCCGTAGAACGCCGCGAGCTGCACCGCGAAGTGGCCGACGCCGCCCGCGCCCGCGTGCACGAGCATCCGCTGCCCGGAGTGGACGCGCGCAGCCTCAACCACGGCGGCCCACGCTGTGAGCGCGGCGAGCGGCACGCCGCCGGCCTCGAGCATCGTGAGCGACGTCGGCTTATGCGCGAGCGACATGAACGGCACCGACACGTAGTCGCCGTGGGCGCCCTGGTAGCGCGGGGTGAGCAGCATGCCGTAGACCTCATCGCCGGGCTGGAACGGCGCGAGCTCATACGGCGCCTTCTCGACGACGCCGGCGAACTCGCCGCCCGGTACCCAGGGCATCCGCTCGATTGCGCCGGACGCGCCCTTGCCCGCGCGGGTCTTCACATCGATTGGGTTGAGGCCGGCCGCGTGCACGCGCACGAGCGTGTCGCTGTTCACGACTTTCGGCATCGGCACCTCGCCGAGTTTCAGAACCTTGGGGCCACCAAACTCATTGACTACAACCGCGCGCATCGTTTCAGACATGAGGCCAAGCCTGACATGTTCGGCTGCGCGTGGGCCGGGCGAAACTGGCGCGGCAAACCGGGTGCGGCGACAAGTTCGCGGGCTACGCTGAGTGAGTCCGCTGCGAAAGGAATGAAGATGCCTGCTGTAGTTTCGCTGACCCCGGCCCCCGTGATCGATCGCACCTATTTCGTTGAGAGCTTCGACACCGGCAAGGTGAACCGGGCGACCGAGATTCAGGAGTTTCTCTCGGGCAAGGGCATCAACGTGTCGCGTACCCTGCGGATCGCCGGCGTCTCGACCTCGGCGGTGCTCCCGGTCGGGCGCGAGGACGAGCACCTGCTGTTCCGCACACCGTTTCCGCAGGTGCTCCGCATTCTGCCGGTGCCGGGGCGGATGCGCGTGAACACCGCGATTCTTGAGCCCGAGGGCCGCACGACCAACGTGAACCAGAAGGCCGTGCGGCTGCACGAGCGCGACTGGGATGCCGTCGTTGACATGACGCTGCAGGAGATTCGCGCGCTGCGTGCCGACTGGCTCGTCGTGTCGGGCTCGGTGCCGAAGCTCGTCGAGACCGGCGAGAAGATCGACTTCACGCGGCTGTTCAGTGAGGCCCGCCGTATCGGCACGCGCGTCGCCGTCGACACCTCGGGCTCGTCGCTCGAGACATGGGCAATGTCGGGGCTCGTCGACTGCATCAAGCCGAACGCCGACGAGATGGCGACGCTCGTGAAGCGGCATCTCAACACCGTCGGCGACGTGCTCGAGGCGGCGCGCGAGGTGATCGAGCGCGCGAGGCTCGAGGTCGTGCTCGTGTCGATGGGTGGCGACGGCGCGATGGTCGTCACGCGCGACGAGGCGCTGTGGGGATACGCGAAGGCGCCGCAGGTCGTGAACACGACGGGCGCGGGGGATGCGTCGCTCGCGGGATTCGTCGGCCACTCGATTCAGGGGCCCGGGCAGCAGGGCGGCCAGGCTGACTACGGTGAGCTGCCTCCGCTGGCGCTGAAGTCAGGCCTGTCGAAGGCCGTCATCTACGGCGCCATGGCGGTGTCGGTGCCGACGACGATCATTGACTCGCTCGACGGCGCCCCGACCGCCGAAATCACGGTGCCCGACCCATCGCAGCCCCTCAGTGAACCCACCAAGTTCTTCGAAACCCCCTCCGCCTAGCACCGCCCGCCTGTCCCTGCCGAACCCTCAAGGGTCGGCACCCTGCGCTCGCGGTCCCTTTGCTTGCCGTTCTCGGTGGATGCCGCCCTTCGCCTCGCTGTTCTAGGGGGTTGGGGGGGGGGGGGGGGGGGGGGGGGGGGGGGGGGGGGGGGGGGGGGGGGGGGGGGGGGGGGGGGGGGGGGGGGGGGGGGGGGGGGGGCGCGG